>NZ_JALBGW010000269.1:0-3955 GCF_023006485.1 Neorhizobium sp. BETTINA12A | reverse complement strand
CGAATAACGTCGCCCCGCCCGCCAGCACCCCGCCGGCGAACCCGGCGGAGGCTCCGGCGCTCGCAGGCCAAAAAATGTTCCTCTACGAGGAGCGGATCGGTCAGACGGCGCCGACGGCCATCGACGGCACGGTGTCCTGGTCGCTTCAACGCGAAGCCGGTGCGAACGGCCGACAGGAGCCTGTCGTTCAGGGACGGATCAACGTGCCGGGCAGGGGACTGACGGCGCTGATGACCTTCAAGCGCAATAGCGACCCGTCGCTGCCAGCAAGTCACTTGATCGAGATCGTCTTCGCCGTGCCGCCGGATTTCGAAGGCGGCGCGATCGAAAGCGTGCAGCGCATCGCCATGAAGTCGAGCGAGCAGGATCGCGGCAACGCACTGATCGCGGTGCCTGCCAAGATCACCGACGATTTCCACATGATCGCACTCAACGATTTCCCGGACGCACGCTCGACCAATCTGGAACTCCTGCGCAACCGCAACTGGATCGACATTCCGATAGCCTATCGCAATGGGCGCCGTGCGCTGCTGACACTCCAGAAGGGGCCGGATGGGGAACGCGCCTTCAACGATGCTATCCGCGAATGGGGCACCCTCGGAGCGACCGCCAGCGGACAGTGACCGAGGCACGGCACTTTGAAGCCTAATGGTGGTGATGATTGACGTACTACGCCGAGCGTAGTACGTTTCGTCATGATCAAATCGTGGGTCAATAGTTCAACCCGTCGCTTTGCCGAGGAAGGCAAAGCCAAGTTTTCGGGGATGAACGAAGAGGCCGCGATCGAGTTGTTGGCGGCGCTCCACGCAGCCTCGTCCCTGAACGATCTCAGTCCACTGAAATCGGTCGGCCTTCACAAGCTTTCCGGAAATCGCTCAGGACAGTGGGCAATGACGATCAACGGGCCGTGGCGGATCTGTTTCACGTTCAGGGATGGAGATGCCTGGGACGTGGAAATCGTCGACTATCATTAGGAAGGGTATGTAGATGATAGCAGTTCATCCGGGTCGCATTTTGAAGCGCGAACTCACCGCACGCAGCCTGTCGGCCAATCAGCTCGCTCTTTCACTTCGCCTGCCGTCAGGCCGCATCACCGACATTCTCAACGCAAAGCGCGGCATCTCGCCCGATACAGCCCTGAGATTGGCGCGGTATTTTGGAAACAGTGCCCGCTTTTGGCTTGATCTGCAGACCGCATATGAACTCGCTCTTGCCGAACGAGAAAATGGCGAACGGATCGCGGAAGAGGTCAAACCGGCCGAAGCTGCCTGACGTTCCAGCCGGTGTAGCCACCCGCTTTTTGCCAGTAGATGCCAAACGGTGATTTTCCTAAACAAGCGTGTGACCGGCCGCCTGCAGCAGCTCGCGGACCTTCGGTCTGTCGGTCGTCTTGATCAGCAGATGGTCGCCGTCGAAGGTGGAGACGACGAAAATGCCAATGCCGTTTTCCGAAAGCGGTTGGATCACCGAGAGCACGATGCCGGTTTCTCCGAATGCGAAAGGCCCCTGCAATTTATAGCAGGTCCAGCCGCCATCCTGTTTGATGTCGGAAGGCACGCGCTCTTCGCGGCAGGCGATCGAAAGTTCGTCGTCGGTGCGGTTGATGCTGACGAAACCGTCGCCGTCGGCCCATGCGGGAATACGGTCGGCAGCTTCAAGCCTGGCAATGGCGTAGCTGCCGGCAAGCTCCCTGAGTGTGATGCGCGGTGCCATCCCTGCTTCTCCCTTTCCAGTAGATGGATGCTCAAGATAAAGAAAAGGGGCCGCCGAAGCAGCCCCTTTCATATCGTCAGCGTCGCGGCGGACTACGCGTCGACGACGCGCAGAGCGTTCGCCTGGGCGAGCGCTTCCTTCTGAACCGCTTCCTGCACCTTTTCAAAGGCACGGACTTCGATCTGACGGACGCGTTCGCGGCTGATGTCGAACTCGGCCGACAGTTCCTCAAGAGTTACCGGATCGTCGGCAAGACGACGGGCTTCGAAGATGCGGCGTTCGCGGTCGTTCAGCACGCTCAGCGCCTTGGCCAGCATGCGGCGGCGCGTGTCGAGTTCGTCCTGCTCTATCAGTACGGCTTCCTGGCTTTCGTGGTCGTCCACCAGCCAATCCTGCCACTGGCCGGATTCGCCTTCGGTGGCGCGGATCGGCGCATTCAGCGAGGCGTCGCCGGACAGGCGGCGGTTCATGGAAACCACCTCCTCCTCGGAGACGTTCAGCTTGGTGGCGATTTCGGCCACCTGGTCGGGCTTCAGATCACCTTCGTCGATCGCCTGGATCTTGCCCTTCAACCGGCGCAGGTTGAAGAACAGCCGCTTCTGGTTGGCGGTGGTGCCCATTTTCACGAGCGACCAGGACCGCAGGATATATTCCTGGATCGAGGCCTTGATCCACCACATTGCGTATGTTGCAAGGCGGAATCCGCGTTCCGGGTCGAACTTCTTGACGGCCTGCATCAGGCCGACATTGCCCTCGGAAACGACTTCGCCGATCGGCAGGCCATAACCGCGGTAACCCATGGCGATCTTTGCCACGAGACGAAGATGGCTGGTAACCAGCTTGTGGGCTGCATCCCGGTCGGCATGTTCGGCATACCGTTTCGCCAGCATGTATTCCTGCTGGGGTTCCAGCATCGGAAACTTACGGATTTCGTCGAGATAGCGGTTGAGGCCGGCTTCACCGGCAGTAATGGAAGGCAGAGTATTGCGGGCCATAAAGCACCCCTTTCCGATCTATGTATCGGCTCCCTTTTTGATCTTGCTGTACATGCTGAAGGCGAGCCAAGCGGCGCAGGTCATTTTCGACCCCGCACCGACCCAAGTGACAGATAAGTACGGCAGAACAGTGATTCAAGTCATCACAGAAGCGTTATATCATTACAATGTCGTAATATACGGCGCTCCGCTGGACCCGCTGGGAAGCGGGGTTTTGTCGTTTCTTTGCCTCACCTATTTCTGCCGGGTCAGAGGCATTTGCGTTCCAGACTGTGCGCGCTGCTGCGGCGGTAGCGGCTGATATCGCCATAAGCCTGGCTGCGGGAGACGCCGATATCTTTCAGCTGATCATCGGTCAACTCGAGCAGCGCCAGCCGGTTCCGGTATCGGCGGAATGTTCCGACGATGACGGCGACCAAACGGTGCAGGAGCGACGGTTTGGCCGATGGAACGTCCGCTGCGGGCGGCTGGTGCTCCGCTGCGGGCGGCAGTTCCAAGACAAGGTGATAGCGTTCCGATGCGCGGTCGAAGACCGCCCGGTTCTCGTTTTTCATGGTCTTTCTCCAGATGGGGTGGCCGATGCACGGCCGGTGTTTGGGAGGCGGGCGTCTGGCGCCCGTCTCGATGTCGGTCGTTTACGTGTTGGCTGTCATTTTACTTACTGGCTGCCTGGGCCGTGCGGGTCGCAGCTTCCGCTTCGCGCAATGCTTCGGCGCATTCCTCGCAGCAGACCTCGACCGTCTTGCCGCCGATCTTCACCGCAATCCGCGTTGCATCGAGTTCGCAGTCGCAGGCGGCGCAGGTATTCTCTTTCATGATGGCATCTCCCGATGTTGACCTTACGGGAAGAAGAAAAGCACTTTTAGCCGGTCTTGCGCTGTCAGAATCTTTAGCGACTTTGCGCCGTGTTATCTCAAGCCCGCAAAGCGCTGGAATTCTGCCGGCGTCCGGCTATAGGCCTGCCGGAAAGCCGAGGAGAAGTGGCTGTGGCTCGAAAAGCCAAGGTCCAGCCCGAGCTCCGTCAGGTCGTCATAAGTGCCGAGCAGGTCGAGTGCGCGGGCGAGCCGGAGACGCAGCTGATAGCGGTAGAGCGGCGTGCCCTCAACCTGCTGGAAAACCTGGGTCAGATAGACTGGCGAGACGCCGGCCTCCCGGGCGATCTCGGCAAGCGTCCAGCGGCGGGCGAGATCGGAGGAGAGGGCGAGCTTGGCGCGATCCACCAGCTTTTGGCGGCCGGCGCTGGCGGT
>NZ_JALBGW010000268.1:0-4016 GCF_023006485.1 Neorhizobium sp. BETTINA12A | reverse complement strand
CAGCGAGCCGTCCGGGCCGGCGGCGGCGGTTTCCGCCCGCGTTTCGGAGCGTTTCGCGGAGGCCTACGATGAGGGGCGGTCTTTCCGGATTTCCTGGAAACAGATCCGCCACGCGCTGTGGGTTGCCGCGCTGGTGTTCCTTGTCGTCGGCAAGGTGTTTTTTGCCTTTCGCGACGACCAGGTGCGCAAGCAAGCCACGGAGGCGGATCGCCTTGCCTGCGCCAGCCAAAGGATGTCGTTTGCCCGCAGCGCCTATGTGAATTGCCTGATGCGGGTTGCGGCCGGCGGCAAGCCGTGAGGGGCGGGCATGGACCCGCATTGCCAATCTTTCAGGTTTCCGACGGCTTAGGCCTTGATATCGAATTGCCCGTCGCTCCGGCCCTCCGCCGATTTGCGACCGGCAGAGGGCATCGGGACGCGAGCGGGTGCGGCAGTCTCAACCCTCCCCTTGTGGGGAGGGTGGCCGGCAGGCAGGAGGGGTTTTGCCCAGCAAAAAGCCCTCCCTGCACGGGAAACCGCGCTACTCGGCCGCCTCCGCATAGGCTTCCAGCGGCGGGCAGGTGCAGACGAGGTTGCGGTCGCCATAGACATTATCGACGCGGTTGACCGGGGACCAGTATTTGTCGACACGGAAGGCGCCGGGCGGGTAGCAGGCCTGTTCGCGGCTGTAGGGGCGGTCCCATTCGCCGACCAGGTCTTCCACCGTGTGCGGGGCGTTCTTCAGCGGGTTGTTCTGCCGGTCCATGCGGCCGTCCTCGATGGCGCGGGCTTCCTCGCGGATTGCCAGCATCGCTTCGCAGAACCGGTCGATCTCGGCCTTGGTTTCCGACTCGGTCGGCTCGATCATCAGCGTGCCGGCGACCGGCCAGCTCATGGTCGGGGCATGGAAACCGCAGTCGATCAGGCGTTTTGCGACATCGTCGACGCTGACGCCGGCCGAGACATTGAGCGGGCGCGTGTCGATGATGCATTCATGGGCGACGCGGCCGGCCTCCGACTTGTAGAGCACGTCGTAGGCGCCCTTCAGGCGGGCGGCGATATAGTTGGCGTTGAGGATCGCCACCTTGGTCGCCTGGGTCAGACCTTCGCCGCCCATCATCAGGCAATAGGACCAGGAGATCGGCAGGATCGACGGCGAGCCGAAGGGGGCAGCCGAGACCGCACCCTCACGACCGTCGGTCGCCGGGTGGCCGGGGAGGTGTGCCGCCAGATGCGACTTGACGCCGATCGGGCCCATGCCGGGACCGCCGCCGCCATGCGGGATGCAGAAGGTCTTGTGCAGGTTGAGGTGGGAGACGTCGGAGCCGATATCCCCGGGGCGGGAGAGGCCGACCATGGCGTTCATGTTGGCGCCGTCGAGATAGACCTGGCCGCAATGCTTGTGCGTGATCTCGCAGATCTCGCGCACGGTCTCCTCGAAGACGCCGTGGGTCGAGGGGTAGGTGATCATGCAGGCCGAGAGGTTCTCGGCATATTGCTCGGCCTTGGCCCGGAAATCGTCGAGGTCGATATCGCCGTTGTCGCGAACCTTGACGACGACCACTTTCATGCCGACCATCTGGGCCGAGGCCGGGTTGGTGCCGTGCGCGGATGTCGGGATCAGGCAGACGTCGCGGTGGGTGTCGCCCCTGGCGATGTGGTAGTTGCGGATGGTCAAGAGACCCGCATATTCGCCTTGGGCGCCGGAATTCGGCTGCAGGGAGAAGGCGTCGTAACCGGTGATCTGGCAGAGCTTCTGCGACAGGTCGTCTATCATTTCCCTGTAGCCAAGCGCCTGGTCAGCGGGCACGAAGGGGTGGATGTCGGCAAATTCCGGCCAGGTGATCGGCAGCATTTCGGCCGTCGCATTCAGTTTCATGGTGCAGGAGCCGAGCGGGATCATCGCCCGGTCGAGCGCGAGATCCCGGTCCGAGAGCCGGCGGATATAGCGGGTCATCTCGCTCTCGGCGCGGTTCATGTGGAAGATCGGGTGGGTCATGTAGTCGGATTTGCGCAAAAGCGCGGTCGGCAGGCGCCAGGTGGGCTCGAAATCCGAAACCTTGAAATTGCCGCCGAAGGCCCGCCAGACGGCTTCAAGGGTGGCAGGCCTTGTGCGCTCGTCGAGCGACATGCCGATGCGGGTTTCGCCGACCTTGCGCAGGTTGACGCCTTCCGCGACCGCGGCGCGCATGATCAGGCCCTGCATGTGGCCGACCTCGACGGTGATGGTGTCGAAGAAGGTGTCGGGGTCGATGGTGTAGCCGAGCTTTTCCAGGCCCTTGGCCATCAGCACGGCCTTGCGGTGGACCTGCTGGGCGATCGCTTTGAGCCCGTCCGGGCCGTGGAAGACCCCGTACATGGAGGCCATGACGGCCAGCAGGACCTGGGCGGTGCAGATGTTCGAGGTCGCCTTTTCGCGGCGGATATGCTGTTCGCGGGTCTGGAGCGACAGGCGGTAGGCGCGGTTGCCGCGGCTATCGACAGAGACGCCGACCAGCCGGCCGGGCATGGCGCGCTTGTGGGCATCCTTGACCGCCATATAGGCCGCGTGCGGGCCGCCGTAACCGACCGGCACGCCGAAACGCTGGGAGGAGCCGATGGCGATGTCGGCGCCCATTTCGCCGGGGGATTTGAGAAGCGTCAGCGCCAAGGGATCGGCGGCGACGGCGGCGACGGCGCCGGTCTGGTGCAGGCGAGAGATCAGGCCGGTGAAATCGCGGACATGGCCGTTGGTGCCCGGATACTGGAAGATCGCGCCGAACACGTCGACCGGATCGAGATCAGTCATCGGGTCGCCGATGATAACGCTCCAGCCGAGCGGCGCGGCGCGGGTTTCGATCAGCGCGATCGTCTGCGGATGACAGGCGGCATCGACGAAGAAGGCCGTCGCCTTCGACTTCGCCTGGCGCTGGCAGAGCGCCATGGCTTCGGCGGCGGCGGTCGCCTCGTCGAGCAGCGAGGCATTGGCGACGTCGAGGCCCGTCAGGTCGCAGATCATCGTCTGGAAATTGAGGAGAGCCTCGAGGCGGCCTTGCGAAATTTCCGGCTGGTAGGGCGTGTAGGCGGTGTACCAGGCGGGGTTTTCAAGGATGTTGCGCTGAATGACCGGCGGGGTGATGGTGCCGTAATAACCCTGGCCGATCAGCGAGACGAGCGCCCTGTTGCGGTTCGCCGTATCGCGCAGCTTGTCGAGCGCCTCGCGCTCGGTCAGCGCCGGGCCCCAGGCAAGCGGGGTCGTCTGGCGGATCGAGGATGGCACGGTGGCGTCGATCAGGGCGTCAAGGCTTTTGTAGCCGACGATTTTCAACATCTCGGCCATCTCGGCGGGCGAGGGACCGATATGGCGGCGGTTGGCGAAGTCGTAGGGCTGGTAGTCGGTGAAATGGAAATCGGTGCTGTCGGTGGTCATGCGATCAGTTCCTGGTAGGCGGCCTCGTCGAGCAGCGCGTCGGCGTCGGAGGCGGTCTTGAGCTTCAGCTTGAAGAACCAGCCTGCTCCTTGAGGATCGGAATTGACGATCGAAGGATCGTCGACGATCGCCTGGTTGACCTCGGTGACTTCGCCATCCAGCGGACAATAGACGTCGGAGGCGGCCTTGACGCTCTCGACGGTCGCGGCATTGCCGTCCTTGGTGAGTATGGCGCCCACTTCCGGCAGTTCCACGAAAACGAGGTCGCCAAGCTGTTCGGCAGCGTGAGAGGTGATGCCGACGGTTGCGATACCGTCTTCGAGCTTCAGCCATTCGTGTTCGGCGGTGAATTTCAACATGGTTCTCTCCGGAGGATTATCGTTTGTAGGTGGGGGTGACGAAGGGAAGGGCGGCGACCGTGACGGGCAGATATTTGCCGCGCACCTCCGCAAAAATCTGGCAGCCGGGTTCGGCAAAGCGGGTCGGCACGTAGCCCATGGCGACCGGGCCTTCGACCGAGGGGCCGAAGGTGCCGGAGGTGACTTCGCCGAGTTCGGTCCGGCCCTCGGCGTCGGCATAGAGCTTGGCGTGGGAGCGGACGGGCGCCTTGCCCTCCGGCTTCAGGCCG
>NZ_JALBGW010000267.1:0-4021 GCF_023006485.1 Neorhizobium sp. BETTINA12A | reverse complement strand
GATCGCCCGCCAGGAAAGCGCCTTCAACCCGGGCGCGGTTTCACCCGCCAATGCCCGCGGCCTGCTACAGATCCTGCCCGGCACGGCGCAGGGCGTCGCCAAGCGGCACGGCCTCACTTATGCGGCCGCGCGGCTGACCACGGATGCGGGCTACAACGCGACACTCGGCGCCCATTATCTCGGCGAACAGATCGATACGTTCGGCGGCTCCTACATCCTGACCTTCATCGCCTATAATGCCGGGCCGAAACGGGTGCCCGAATGGATCACCCGCTATGGCGACCCGCGCGGCAAATCCCTCGATGAGGTGGTCGACTGGATCGAGCGCATCCCCTTCCCCGAAACCCGAAACTACGTGCAGCGGGTGATGGAGAACTATCAGGTCTACAAGACGAGGCTGGGGCAGAAGGCGGATATCGAGGCGGATCTGCGGTTCGGGCGGCAGTAGCAGGCTGCGGCTCGACCGAGATCATTCCTCTTTTCTCTTGAACAAGAGCCGGTCGCGTCTTCCAAGACGGTGTCGGGCTCATTGCGGCCGGCCTTGCTGTTGAAGGTCGCAGTCCCCCAAAGCAAAAAAGCCCGGCACGAGGCCGGGCTTCTGAACTCAACCTGATCAAGTCAGATTAGAAGTCGCGCTGCAGGCGGACGATACCGCGGACGTCGTCGTCGCCGTGTTGGACCTTGAAGTAGTCGACGGCAACCTTGGCCGCAAAGTTTTCGACGATCTGGTAGTTGACGGTCACGCCAGCAGTCCAGCTGTCAGCACCGGTGAACTCGTTGTCAGCGGTCAGTTCCGTGTTCCAGGTGTACTGGGCTTCCGGGATGATTTCGAGCTTGTCGGTTGCCTTGAAGGAATAGGCTACAGCAACAGCTGCTTCACCAGCACCGGTATCGAGCACGCCGTAGTAGGCGTTTTCACCCGAAGACCAGACACCGGAGAGGTAGAAGGTGCCCGGACCGACGGCCACGGAGCCGATCGCACGGACAGCACCTTCTTCGGCACCGAAGTCATAAGAACCGAGCAGTTCGAGTTTGGCCGGGCCGATTGCCGCCTGAACGACAGCTTCGATACCGACGTTCTGACCGCCAACGCCCTGAAGACGCGACAGTTCGTCAACCTGAACGCCAGCCGTGAAGGCAGAGCCGGTATAGGTGTAGGAGATCGACTGCAGACGGTTCGAACCGAGGTTGTCCGCTTCGCCCGGAAGGTCGTTTGCATCCCACCAGTTCAGCCAACGACCGACGCGGAAACCGCCGAGCTGGATGTAGGCTTCGTTGATGTAAGCCGGGGTAGAGCTCGTGTTGGAGGTGTAACCAACGTCCTGATTAGCTTCGAAGCGAACCGAGGCAACCGAGGTCAGCGTGCCGAGTTCGGTGTCGGACTTCGCCGTGAAGTCGAGCTGAGCGCGGCTGTACGAGTCCCAGTCACTGTCGTTGAAGCTGTTTGTGCTGTTGCCAAAGCCGACTTCGAAACGGACATAACCGCCGACCTTGAGGCAGGTTTCCGTGCCCGGGATGTAGAAGTAACCAGTGCCAAACGCGTCGCAGACGCGAACGTATTCCATAGGCTCCGGTTCGGCAGCGACGATGGCGTCGGCAGCCTGAGCACCGGAAACTGCCGCGAGAGCCGCTGCAGAACCGAGAAGAAGGCTCTTAATGTTCATTCTTTTGACCTCCAGTCAATTTCTCTGAATGCTAGTTCGCGCCCGATCGAAAATTGATCAAACACGTAAAGGCCGCATAAGCAGCCCCATCCCCCGGTATCAACTCCCCATATGGAGGCCCTGCATAGAGGCCCACCATTTATAGAAAACTCCCCCGGCGAACCGGGGGAGTTCCATTATGATTAGAACGAGCGATCGAGACGGACGAAGCCATCCCAGAACTTGTTCTCGCGCGACGTCAGGCCATCGGTCTGAGTCTGGTTGTAGTTCGCAGTGAGCTTCGCGGTGAAGCCCGGAACGATCGTGTAGTCGACCGTCAGACCAACGCGGTAAGCATTGTCGCTGCCGTAATCGCCGATACCGTCAGCAGCATTCCAGATGTAGGAACCGCCGGGAGTGATGGTCAGCTTGTCGGTGACCTTGAAGGCATAAGAAGCAGCCAGGGTCCATTCGCCACGGTTGTCGTAGGCATTTTCGCCGTTCGCATCACCCAGACCGCTCGACCAGATGGCGAGAGCCTGCAAGGTGCCTGGGCCTACCGGAGCCGAAATGAGGGCGCGAACGGCGCCTTCTTCTGCACCCAGATCATAAGCACCGAGAAGATCGAACGCTACAGCGCCGAACTTGGCAGTGACGAGAGCTTCGATACCGACGTTCTGGCCACCAACGCCCTGAAGACGCGACAGTTCGTCAACCTGGACACCTGCGCTGAAGGCGCTGCCCGTATAGAAGTAGCCGACAGACTGCATGCGGGTCGTGCCCGAACCGGAGTTCCAATCGGACTCGCCGTTGATACCCTTATCCCACGGGTTCAACCAGCGACCAACCTTGAAGCCGCCGAGCTGGATGTAGGCTTCGTTGATGTAAGCCGGAGTAGAGCTGGTGTTGGACGTGTATCCAACGTCCTGGTTGGCTTCGAAACGAACCGAAGCAACAGAGGTCAGCGTACCAAGCTCGGTGTCAGACTTCGCGGTGAAGTCGAGCTGAACGCGGCTGAACGCATCCCAGTCGGTATCGTTGAACGAGTTCTGGTCCTGGCCGATGCTAGTCTCGAAACGGACATAACCGCCGATCTTGAGGCAGGTTTCCGTGCCCGGGATGTAGAAATAGCCGGTGCCGAAAGCGTCGCAAACGCGAACGTATTCCATGGGCTCCGGTTCTGCAGCTACGATGGCGTCAGCTGCCTGAGCGCCGGAGACTGCTGCGAGGGCAGCAGCGGAGCCGAGAAGAAGGCTCTTGATGTTCATTTTTGACCTCCAGTCAAAGTTTCGTATGGGTCTGGGTTCTTTTGGCTGAAGGACAGCGTTCCCTGCCCCATCCCCGTCGATTGCTAGAAGAAGGACGATCCACCGCCTCGCTTCCGGATTTGAAAATACAAGACGGGGAGGGTCATGCAATCTGGAACTTCAACCGGACGCCATTCCGGTACCCGCTTCCCAGAAGTCTGTTGCCGAAAGGACACAAAGCCAGGGACTGCCTTAGGTGGTATTTTACGCTTTGTTAAGAAAGGGCTTATCCGGCAGCCACTTAGCGCCGCGGAGAGGCCTCGTAGGGGAATCACCTCACCCGATCAGGCGGCGCAAGTGCACGGCCGTGCGAGCGGCTGGCAAAGGTCGATCAGAATGGGATTTGGATTCAGAATTGGGCGGGCGTTTCGAGCCTGGAATGGCGGAGAAGATGGGATTCGAACCCACGATACCCTCTCGGGTATACTCCCTTAGCAGGGGAGCGCCTTCGACCACTCGGCCACCTCTCCGGTCGGGCCTGATTATTGGGAAACGATATCGATGGCAAGGTCTTTTATGGAAATGTCATGCGATTCCCACCGGTCACGGCACACGAATCGCAACAAGTGATTCCATTCCTGCCGCTTCGGTGATTCTCAGTAGGCCGAACGCTGCTTGCCGGTCCCGCCACCGCGACCGTAGCGACCGGCAAGCGATCGCAACGCGCCGGAAAACTCGGTGACATCGGCGCCGACCGCCACGAAGCTCGCGCCAAGATCGAGATAATGGCGGTTCAGGGATTCGCTGAAGGTGAGGATGCCGGCCGCCTTGCCGGACTTCACGATCGTGCCGATCGCCTTCTCGATCACTTCCTGGACCTCCGGCGCCTCCATGCGGCCGAGATAGCCCATGTCGGCGGAAAGGTCGGCCGGACCGATGAACACGCCGTCGACGCCATCCACGGCTGCAATGTTCTCCAGGTCGCGGATCGCGGCCATGGTTTCGGCCTGGACGATCAGGCAGATTTCGTCGGCGGCCGTCTCGGCATAGTCGGGAATGGCGTTGAAGGCGGAGGCGCGGGCAACGGCGGCACCGACGCCGCGCACGCCGCGCGGCGGATAACGCACGGCG
>NZ_JALBGW010000266.1:0-4046 GCF_023006485.1 Neorhizobium sp. BETTINA12A | reverse complement strand
CGCCGGAACGGCGGCCTCCGGAACAGGGTCGGGCTGCGGCCGCCAGAAGGCAAGCAGGAAGACGCGGGCGAGCGCCAGCGTGACCAGGAAAGCGGAGACGAGGATCGCCGCGGCCAGCCACCAGGCACCGATATCGAGCGAGGCTTTCAACAGCGCCACCTTGGGCCAAAGGCCCGACAGCGGCGGCAGGCCGGAAGCGGCCAGAAACAGCAGGAAGGCGGCGCCCGAAAACCACGGCGCCTTCCGGTAAAGCCCGCCGAGGCCGGAGAGCGCCCAGGTGCCGCCGAGCCGGCCGGTTTCTCCCGACACCAGATAAAGTGCGGTCATGGTCACCACCGAATGCAGCGCATAGAGGATGGCGCCGCTGACGGCCGCCGGCGTGCCGATCGCCACGCCCGCCATCATGTTGCCGATGCCGGCAATGACCACGTAACCCACGAGCCGGCGAATATCGTTCTGCGCCAGCGCGCCCAATGCGCCGACCAGCATGGTGAGCGCCGCCGATATGGCAACGACGAGGCTCAATTCCTCCCGCTCGACCGGGAAGAGCATGATGGTGACGCGGATCAGCGAATAGATGCCGATCTTGGTAAGCAGACCACCGAACAGCGCCGACACCACCACCCGCGGCGTGTGATAGGAGGCCGGCAGCCAGAAATTGACCGGAAAGGCGGCGGCCTTCATGGCGAAGGCTAGGATGAACAGCGCCGTCAGCGTCGTCAGCGGCGCGGTGCCGCGCAGGCCCGCCGCCTTGCGGGCGATATCGGCCATGTTGAGCGTGCCGAAGACCGCATAGAGATAACCGACCGCGATCAGGAACAGGGTCGTGCCGATCAAGTTGAGGATGGCGTATTTCAACGCCCCGTCGATCTGCTCCGGTTCTGAGCCGAGAATCAGGAGGCCGAAGGACGAGATCAGCAGCACCTCGAACCAGACATAGAGGTTGAAGATGTCGCCGGTCAGAAAGGCGCCCGTGACGCCGGCCATCAGCAGCATCAGGAACGGGTAAAAGCCGTAGCGCCGGCCGCTCGCGTCGATATCGGCGAGCGCGAATATGCCGCCGGCAAGGGCAACGATCGCCGCGGCGAGCGCCATGACCGCGCCAAAAAGGTCGGCGGTGAACGCAATGCCGAAGGGCGGCAACCAGCGGCCCATCACCATGGTGACCGGGCCATGGGTCCAGACGCGCCAGAGCAGGCCGGCGTCGAGGAGGACGAGGAGCGCCAGGCCGGCAATCGCGATGCCGCCATGCAGGCGGACGGACTTGCGCACCATCATCAAGACAGCACCGAAGCCGATCATCAGGGCGACGGGGAGTACGACCAACCAGTCGGCGAGCGGCGGGGCGGCGAGGACGAGGGCTGCGGAGAGGTCGACGGAAGGAGAGGCCATCAGTGGATGTCCCTCACGGTGGGGTGTCAGCGAATACCGCCGCTGTCAGTTGACCCCGGACGGTTATCGTCGAAGCCGTTATACCCCCCTCTGCCCTGCCGGGCATCTCCCCCTCAAGGGGGGAGATCGGCCAGAGGCCGGCTCCCCGCTCCCTGTTGGACCGGGGCATACGCAAGCCTCTGTCAAAAGATATGCGCTGTGTCTCACTCAACCGCTTGTCACGATCTGGGCAGGGCGCCGCCACGATTCGATCTCCCCCCTTGAGGGGGAGATGCCCGGCAGGGCAGAGGGGGGTGCCGCGGGCGGGCGAGCCGATAGCGTAACAACAAGTGTCCGGCGAAAACTCCAAAACCATCCCCTCAATACCCCAGCGGCGGAAACTGCTCGTCCCGCGGTTCGGCCAGCCGCATCTCGTCGGTGTCGTCGGTGCCGAGTTCCTGGTAGGCGCGGTAGGTCAGCACCAGCAGAAAGGCGAAGAAGGAGAACGAGATGACGATTGCCGTCAGGATCAGCGCCTGCGGCAGCGGATTGGCGGCGTTCGACGACAGCGTGTCCATGCCGGCCGGGATGATCGGCGGCACTTCGCGGGTGAGCCTGCCGGTGGTGAAGAGCATGAGGTTGACCGCATTGCCGAGCAGCACCACGCCGAGCAGGATGCGCACGGTGTGCTTCGACAGCAGAAGGTAGATCGCGGCGGCAAAGAACAGGCCGATCAGGATCGAAAACAGCGCTTCCATCAGTCCCCTCCCTCCGCATCCGAACCCGGCTCCTGTTCGAGCGCCAGCGCGATCGAGGTGATCGCCCCGACCACCACCAGATAGACACCGATATCGAAGGACATGACGGTGGCGAGCGGCACTTCGACCTCGAAGACGACGGGATAGACCCAGAGCCCGGTCATGAACGGCACGCCGAACACGATCGAGATCAGGCCGGAAAGCGTCGCAAGCAGCAGTCCGGCGCCGGCAATCGCCATCGGGTGGAACCGGATCGCGCGGCGCACCGCAGGCACGCCGAAGGCGATGCCGTAGATCGCCAGCGCCGAAGCCGCAATCAACCCGCCGATGAACCCGCCGCCGGGCTCGTTGTGGCCACGCAGCAGGACGAAGACGGAGAACAGCAGCATCAGGGCGGTGAGGAAGGGCGCGACGGTGCGCAGGATGAGAGTGTTCATGGATGAGCACCTTGCACGTTGGTTGCCACCACCTCTTGGAGGTTGAACAAGCTCCGTTCCCCTTGCAGGTCGAACCCTGCCAGCCCCCCTCTGCCCTGCCGGGCATCTCCCCCTCGGGTGGGGAGATCGGCTGGGCGCACCAGCATCGCTCCAACCGCAACGCTTGAGATGGCCGAGATCTCGCCGCTTGCCAATCTCCCCCCTTGAGGGGGAGATGCCCGGCAGGGCAGAGGGGGGTGCGCCGCACACATCAACCTTGCGCCCCCTTTTTACCCGCCCTCACCCGGATCAGCGCCAGCACCGCGAGCGCCGTCACCATTACCACCGCGATCTCGCCCAATGTATCCGTGCCGCGGAAGTCGACGATGATGACGTTGACGACGTTGGCGCCGTGGGCGACGGTCTTGGAATAGGTATTGAAGAAATCGGTAAGCACAGTGTCGAACGGCGCCTCAGTCGATTTCAAGAGGAGCAGCGTGAAGCCGAGGCCGCAGGCGACCGCGATCGTCCCGTCGAAGAGCGTTTGTCCTAGGGGCCGGTGGTCGCGGGGCGAGAGCCGCAGCCGCGTCATTACCAGCGCCAGGATGACCACCGACAGCGTCTCGACCATGAACTGGGTGAACGACAGGTCCGGCGCGCCGAACAGCAGGAAGATGACGGCGACGGCAAAACCCTGGATGCCGAGCGAGACGATCGCCGTCAGCCGGTCCTTTGCGCGCAGCACGGCGATGAGGCCGATCACCGCGATTGCGAAGAACGCCGCTTCCTGGACCAGCAATTGCTCCGGCCAGGCGGGCATCGCCGGCAGTTCGCCGAACACGAAGGGCGGGACGAGCAGCGTCACGGCCAGCAGGATGAAGGTGGCGGTGATGTAGATTTCCAGCCGGCCCGGCTGGACGAGACGGGTGACGGCGCCCGAAAGCCGCACCAGGCCGGAGACGAAATGGTCGAAACCGCGGTCCGGTCCGGGGCCAAGGCTTTCCACCGCCCGCACCATGAAGGCCCGAAGGTCCGTCAGCCGCCAGAAGGCGAGCGCGCCGAGGACAACGGTGGCCACCGACAGAAGCAGGGGCACGCCGAGATGCGGCATGGTCGAAATGTCGATGACGATCTTCTGGGCGGTGATCGCGCTTGCCATCGGCGAAGAGATGTAACGATGCGCCACGCCGGAAAAGAGTGCGGCCGCCAGGCCGAGCACCGAGAGAACCACCGGGCCGAGCCAGAGCGTCATTGGTCCTTCATGGGCATGTTTCGGCGTCTCGACATCGGGGCCGAGGAAAGGTTTCAGCGCCACGGCAAAGCCAATCGCGAACATCAGCGCATTGCCGATTACGGCGAGGCCGGTGAAAAACACGGCGCGCGGATTGCCGGCAGCAAGCGCCGCATAGATCTCCTCCTTGGCGAGGAAACCGAAGAACAGCGGCAGGCCGCCCATGGAGAGCGCCGCCAGCAGCGCCGCGCCGAAGGTGACCGGCATGGC
>NZ_JALBGW010000265.1:0-4063 GCF_023006485.1 Neorhizobium sp. BETTINA12A | reverse complement strand
ACCCTCGAGCGTCACCATCTCAAGAGCCGTCTGGCAAGGGGCAGGTTTCTTCAACATGTCCCAATGAATCACAAACCCCCGGACCACGCCAGGGGTTTGTCAGCAGTCTGAACCGCCGGAGCGATCCGGCGGTTTTTTATTGCGCACGTCCATTGGTCAGATGGTGATGCCGACCGTTGGCAGCGCGGAGATGGTGCCGGTCAGCGTGTCGACCGAGGCGTCGAGGTTCTGGGTGCCGGGGACGGTGGCTGTGCTGTTCTGTTCGCGCAGCCTGCGGGCGGCCTCTTCCAGAAGCGCCTTGATCTGGCGGGCCACGGTGCTGAATTCCATCGCGGTCTTGATGTCGTCCAGCGACAGTTTTGGCGCCTCCCGCGGTGTCTCGTCCATCTCCTCGAGATAGGCCTGCTCGGCGTACGATACCGGCTCGTCGCCCTCCGCCGACGCGTCGTCCGTCGTATCTGCGGCCGCAGCCTCCTCGCTCGCATCGAGCATAGGATCGGCCGTCTCTGCTCCGGACGGAGCATTGGCGGAAACGGAGGATGTGGCGCCGTTGCCGGCTCCGGTCAGCGCCTCGGTGAACTCTCGTGCAGCGCCGGCGACCATGACGCCGAGCTGGGCCGCCTGCTTGGCGACCACTTCCGGATCGAACCCCCAGCGCCGCATGAATTCGAGTTGCTGCTTGGCGTCGTCGAGCTTCTGTTTGGCGCGGGCCTTTGCCTGCTCTTCCGCCTCGTCCGTCGCCTTGTTCAGCGACGTCAGGCCATGGACGAGGCGATCGTAAGGCGCGTCCTTGGGGCTGGAGGGATCGGACAATGCCGGTGCGGCGTCCGTCGCGGTCGACGCGCTATCCGGCTTTGCGGACCGTGCGGAATAGTCCCTGCCAATGCTGCCGATTTCCATCTCGTCTCTCCGATTCCGTTTGCTCGGACGTTGGGACGGACAGCTTGCTTGGGGCTGGCTTATCGGAGCCGGGCTCAGGTTTTTTCGATCGAGAGATCCATTTCCGGGGCCGAGTCTTCCGCCGCCGGCGCGATCCGGGCTTCCACGATGCGGGCCGCGGCCTTCAGGTCGCGGGGGAGACCGGAAAGCTTTTCGATCGCGGCAATCACCACGTCGGTTGCCACGTAGTCCGGCTTATGACCGAGATTGCGGATTGAGACGAGTTCGGAGCCGGCGATATCATCGGCAAGACCGCGCGAGTGGATTTCCTCTGCAACGATCGCGTCGCTGTCGCCGGTAATGATCACCGTCGGCGCGGTGATCTCGCTGTATCTTGGCGCGACACGCGTCACGTAGCCGTTGAGATTGGCGACATCGACAGCATTGCTGCGGAACACTTTCGGACGCAGGACCAGATACGGCGCCCCGTCGCGAAGATAGGTCTCGGGGCAGGGGTTGGGATGAAAGACCGAGCGAGTGGCGGTTTTCATCACCACGAGGCCGGCTGGCAGGGCGAGAAGATGGCTGAACAATCGGCCGATAACCGGGCGGGCGGTGAGATTGTAGTACCAGTCGATCCGACCGGGCCAGGGATGGGTGGCAGGCGCCAGAAAGAGCAGGCCGGCGGTCTTTTCCGGATGGTAAAGGGCGAAGCTCGCGGCGATCGCACCGCCGAAGGAATGGCCCGATATGATCGCTTTGTCGATGCCGCGCTTTTCCATCAGCCTTGCGATCGCCGCCGCCTGGCCGTCCGGGAAGCCGTTTTCAGGACCTCCGCGTTCGGAATAACCATGGCCCGGCCGGTCGACGAAGAGCATTTCGGCGCGGCCTTCGAGCGCCCCTCGGAAGGCCGCCTCCTGATCGCGAAAATTGCCGCTGGCGCCATGGATGAAGACGATCGCCGGCAAGTCGGCGCCTGCCGGTTTCGGCATATGCAGCGAGTTCATGGAAAAGCCGCCGACATCGATCAGTTCGCCGGTATTCGGGAACGCGATCTCGATCGCCTTCGCCTTCCAGGCGGTGAAGCAGAAAGCGGTGGCAACAATGCCGGCGATGGCAAGGGGCAAGATCATCATCGACGGGCTGCCGTAGGGCTCAGGTCCTGTTGCCGGCGAGCTTTTCGGAAAGCTTGGTGACCACTTCCTGGGCATCGCGGTCGGCGGGGTAGATGGCCAGATAATCCTGCCATGCCTTCAGCGCAAGCTCGTCCTTGCCAGCTTCCGTCAGGATACCGGCCATGCCGGCAAGCGCTCCGAAATGGCGCGGCTCGCGCTTCAGCACTTCGGCGATGTCGGCCATGGATTTGCGGGCGTCGCCCATCGTGTAATGCAGCGTGGCGCGGCGGTTCCAGCCCTCGGCGAAGGCGGGATCGAGGACCGTCACCTGATCGAGGAAATCAAGTGCCGCGGCATTGCGCTTTTCCTTGATGGCGGTCGCAGACCACTGCATCAGCAGGTTGACGGTGGCGCTGCCCGAATCGTTCAAGTCGGCGATGATCTGGCTAGCGATACCGCGTGCCTTTTCCGGATTGCGTTCGCGCTTCAGGGCATCGAACAAAGCATCCACGGGCCGGCCCGGTTTCTGGGCGACGGCCGGAACGACGGGAGCGGCAGCAGGTGGGGTTGCGGGCGGCTTGGGTGTCGCGGTCTGGGCGAGAGCGGACGAAGCGGCAAGGCTCGCGGCGAGAATCAGGGTACTGAAACGAAAATAGCGCATGCGGATAAGGTAATCCGCCTGCGCCGAAGGTCAAACCCGATTTGTCGTGTTACCGACAATTTGATCGGCTGCGGTCAAAGACCGGAACCGAACGCCGATATCAGCCCTGACGAGCCTTGAAGCGCGGGTTCATCTTGTTGATGATGTAAACGCGGCCCTTGCGGCGAACCAGACGGTTATCGCGGTGACGAGCCTTCAGCGCCTTAAGCGAGTTCTTGATCTTCATTTTCCTGGTCCAGCAGTCTGTGGGCGCGAAGCCGCATGTCTATCAATCAAAAGCGCGCCGCCAAGATTCTTCGAGGGGCGCGCTCTCAGTTGGGCGTGCAGATAACCCGAGCCAATCTGCATGTCAACCTTGTGACGACGTTTTCAGGCCCTTCAATTCGGTCACATGGCCCATTTTCCGGCCCGGTCGGGATTCCGTCTTGCCATAGAGATGGACCAGAACCTCATCGCGGGAGAGCCAGGCGGGGACATCCAGAATGTCGTCGCCGATGAGGTTGGTCATCACGCAGTCGGAATGGCGGACGGGGTTGCCGAGGGCCAAGCCTGCGACAGCACGGATATGCTGCTCGAACTGCGAGACGACGCAGGCGGCTTCCGTCCAATGGCCGGAATTATGGACGCGCGGGGCGATCTCGTTGGCGATCAGCGTGCCATCCGCCATCACGAAGAACTCCATGCCGATGACGCCCACATAATCCAGCGCCGCGAGCAGCTTCTCGGCCGATTCGCGGGCGGTCTTCGCCGTCGCTTCGGTAATCCTGGCGGGCAGGGTCGAGGTGTGGAGAATGCCGTCGCGGTGTATGTTCTCAGCCGGATCGTAGCAGGCAACCGTGCCGTCCTTGGCTCGGGCGGCGATAATCGACACTTCGCGCTCGAAGGGCACGAAACTTTCCAGAATCAGCGGCACGCCGCCGAGCGCATCGAAGGCGCCGGACGGTTTGTCCTCGGCGGAGCGGAAGACGCGCTGGCCCTTGCCGTCATAACCCATCCGGCGGGTCTTGAGGACGCCCTGGCCGCCGAAATCGGCGAGCGCTTTTTCGAGGTCGGACTGGCTGTCGACGGCATGGAATCGGGCGGTCTCGATGCCGCAGGAATTGAGGAAACGCTTTTCGGTCAGCCGGTCTTGGGAGACGTCGAGTGCCTTGGCCGGCGGATAGACCGGCACCGAGCGCTGCAGCGCCTCGGCGGCGGTGACCGGCACGTTTTCGAATTCGTAGGTGACGACGTCGCAGCGGCTGGCGAGTTCGGCGAGCGCTGCCGGATCGTCATAGGCGGCAGTGATCTGGGCGTTGGCGACCTGGGCTTCCGGGCAGTCGGCCTGCGGTTCGAGCACGATCGTGCGGAAGTTCAGCCGGGCTGCGGCCATGGCCAGCATGCGGCCGAGCTGGCCGCCTCCGATGAT
>NZ_JALBGW010000264.1:0-4065 GCF_023006485.1 Neorhizobium sp. BETTINA12A | reverse complement strand
CGAGGCGCCGCCCGGCTGCTGGCCAAGCCACTCCCAATGCCGCGGCAGCAGTGTCACCTCGCGTGGCACCACGCCAAGCTTCGGCCGGCCGGGCCGCCGCTCCACCGGCTCGACAGGCTCCGCATGATCCTTGGGAAGGCGACCGAGACAATCTTCGAGAGTACCACGCAGATCGAGATCGACCGGCTTTCCGGTCGCATCGTCGAAGACCAGAACGCTTTCATGGCCACCGGCCTTGATCGCCGTTACGACTTCCGCTGGTGATCCGCCCGCAATGCGTTTTTCACCCAGAAATGCTGTCCAATGAAAATCCGCCATCTGCTTCCTCTGTATTGAGATGCAGATTTATCCGGGTAAAATAGGATCGTCAATCCGGGATCAGGCGGTCCGCTGTCTCAGGCGGCCGAGACCGTCGCGAAGATGACCAGCAGCGCGGATGATCGCCCGCCGCGCCGCCGGTTCGATGGTCCTTGCGATCACCCAGGCGACGAAGAGCAGGGCAGCAACCAGCACGAGGGCTACGAGCCAGCGGTTCTGATCCGTGCCGAAACGGGCAAACACCGCGTAACCGATATTCTGGTGCAGCAGGTAAAGCGGGTAGGTGAGACCGCCGAGCCCGATCGCCAATGCCGGAGAAATGCGCAGCGACGGCGCCGTGGCACAGGCCGCAACCGCTGCAAGCGCCAGCGGCCCGATGAGCGCAAGCCCGACGACGCTGCGGCTCAGCCCGTATGTTGCGACGAAATCCGGTTCGGTCAGGAAGGGTGTGGCGATCGCCCAGCAGACGGCGGCTGCGAACACGCAGAGGCTCGAAAGGGACGCCTGCTGCCTCACCTTGTAGAGCGCCAGGCCGAATGCGAAATAGCCGGAATATTCGGTGATCAGCAATTTCTGGATCGCGCCGCTGCCAATGAAGGCCTCGTTGACGATCGAAATCGCCAGCCACGCCAGTACGACAACGCGCCAGCCGCGCTCGAAAAGGCCGGTGGCGATGAGCAGGAAAACCCAGAAGTAGAAGATGATCTCGTAGGCGATCGTCCAGTAGGCGCCATCAAGGAACGGTTGGCCGAGGCCGCGCGAGATGATGACGGCATGCGCCAGCCATTGCCTGACCGTTGGCGGATCGAGGGTCGGCACATGCCAGACGGTGAGCACGACGGCGGTAATCGTCGCGCAGACGATGAAGGTCGGCCAGAGCCTGGCAAAACGACCGGCGGCAAAATCATAGGCCGTGCGGCCTTCCGCCGACATGGTGATGACATAGCCGGAAATGGCAAAGAAGATCAGCAGCCCAACATCGAACCACATGGCAAAGGGTGCGAGTTCCGGAAAGCCGATACCGCCACCCTCGCCGGAAATCCGCATGCGAAAGCCATAATGGAACGTCAGCACCATCAGCGCCGAGACGAGGCGCAGGATATCCAGGTTCAGCAGCCGTGGCGTCTTCGGGGCCGTCATCCGATCCTCGGGCGTGAAATAACTTGAAGCCGAACCCTATCGCGCCTGCCTTTGGAAAAGGTGAATCCTTCCCGAAGAATATGAGCGATTCCGAATGGGTGGCGCTCGAGTGAAGCAAAGGCTTCACTTTCCCCGCCGAATATCGTTTCTTATCAAATTCATGACAGGGCCTGCCGAAGGTCCCTGAGGGAGGGTTCGATGTCGATTTTTCTCTGTGGCGCCTGCGGCACGTCTTTCGGCGACGCGGAAGAGGCGCCGGAAACCTGCCCCATCTGCACAGACGAGCGGCAGTATGTACCGCCTTCCGGCCAGGCCTGGACGACGACGGAAAAGCTTGCTCGAACGCACCGAAATGCTTGGGTTCAGCTCGAACAGGATCTGATGGCGATCCAGACCGTTCCGGCCTTCGCCATCAACCAGCGCGCCCTGCTGCTGCGTACACAGGCGGGAAATATCCTGTGGGATTGCATCGCGCTGCTGGACGAGGCGACGAGGGAGATCATTCAGGCTCTGGGCGGCCTCAGCGCCATCGCGATCTCCCATCCACACTACTACACGACCATGCAGGACTGGGCCGCGGCCTTCGACGCGCCGATCTATCTGCATGCCGCCGACAAGGAATGGATCTGCCGCCCATCGGATTACGTCCGGCTCTGGGACGAGGACGCGTTGGTGCTCTCCTCTTCCGTCACGCTGGTCCATGGCGGCGGACATTTTGCCGGCGGCACCGTGCTGCATTGGACGGGCGAGGACGCCAAGGGCGTGCTGCTCGCCGGCGATATCGTCCAGGTCACGCCGGGCACCGACCATGTCTCCTTCATGTGGAGTTATCCGAACATGCTGCCGCTCAGCGCCGCTGAAGTTGCCGATGTCGCCGAGCGGCTGGCGCCCTGGCCGTTCGAGCGCATCTACGGCGCCTTTTCGCACCAGAATGTCCGCCAGGACGGACAGGCGATCGTCGCCCGCTCCGCCAGGCGTTACATCGACCGGCTTTCCAAATGAAAAACGCGCGGGTGTTGCCACCCGCGCGTTCGATAATTCCGAAAACCGGATCGTTTACTTCAGCCCGAGAAGCTTCTTGGCATTGCCCTCATAGATCTTCTGGCGGGTGGCATCGGAGATGTCCATGTTGTCGAGCACCTTGATGGTCTCGCGGATGTACATCGGGCCGCCTTCCGGATCGAACGGCGCGTCGGACGCGAAAAGCACCCGGTCTTCACCGAAAAATTCGATGGCGTGTTCGATTGCCTTGGTCGAACCGAAGCTCGCCGTGTCGGCATAAAATTCCTTGAAATATTCGAGATGCGGGCGCTCCAGCGCCTTCAGCACGGTCGAGAGGTCGCGGTCGGACGTGCGCTTGCCCATCTGGTCCCAGCCGGCACCGACGCGGCCTTCGAAGAAGGGCACCATGCCGCCGGCGTGGTGGGTGACGACCTTGAGACCCTTGTATTTGTCGAAGATGCGCGAGAACACGAGGCGCGCCATTGCCGCCGAAGTTTCATACGGCCAGCCGAAGGTCCAGAAGATCTCGTATTCCGAACGGTCTTCGGTCAGGTAGTCCGGGAAGTTGGCACCGCGCGACGGATGCAGGAAGACCGGCTTGCCGGACT
The DNA here is from genome assembly GCF_023006485.1 of Neorhizobium sp. BETTINA12A. Lineage (NCBI taxonomy): Bacteria > Pseudomonadati > Pseudomonadota > Alphaproteobacteria > Hyphomicrobiales > Rhizobiaceae > Neorhizobium > Neorhizobium sp. BETTINA12A. Next base: position 997 of record NZ_JALBGW010000264.1, on the reverse strand, counting down.
TTGCCATATATTCGAAGAAGGGCTCGAACTGCGGCAGGTCGAGCGGCTTGCCGCTGTAGTTGGTGAAGATCTGGACCGCACAGGCGCCGAGATCTTCGACGACCCGCTTGGTTTCCGCCATCATCCATTCCTGGTTTTCCATCGGCACGGTGGCGATGAAGGCCGGGAAGCGTTCCGGATATTTGTCGCACAGTTCCTTTTGGGAATCGTTGCCGATCCGGCCGAGGTCATAGGCGCGCTCGGGGCCGGCCAGCTTTTCAAGCGGCGGAGAAGCGAGCGACAGGACCTGCTGATAGTCGCCGCCGAACATGTCCATCACCTGGAAACGACGGTCGAGATCGGTCATCATCGGCACCGCGCCCGAGCGCATGGTGACGTCGGTCATCGTGCCGATATAGCCGATCAGCTTGTCGAAAAAGGGCTTTGGCCAGATATGGTTGAAAGCGTCGATCTTCTTCATGGAATGCTCCTCCTGTCTATCCCTGCTACGGCACCGCGAACTTAAGGGAAGTCCGGTGCCCGAGGGGTTCAAAAAATCCGCGAGCCGAGCGATGTCGAGATCTCGGCCATGCTCCGTCGCGGCAAAATGCGAAGACGGTCGCCGAAAGTCAACACATTTTCTTGCAATATGAGATTATCGGCTTGAAATTCTATGTCGATGCGAGGCGAGCGCGGCGGTGATCTCACCGGCTGCGAACAAGACTTCCCGGCCGATCTCCTCCACAGCGGAGCCACCGACCTGATCTTGCGCGATCGTTACGGAAAAGCTGGCGATGGGGCTCTGGCCCGCATCGAAGATAGGCGCTGCGAAACCGACAACGCCCGGCGTCACTTCGCCATGGGCCACGGCGTAGCCCTTCTTGCGCACCGACTTCAGCCCGTCCAGGACAGCTTCCACCGTATCGCCGGCCCCTGCCGCCTGCCAGTCGTCGAGCGTGCGATTGATCAGCGGCAGCAGATTGCGGCGCGGCAGAAAGGCGACGATGGAGCGGCCGAT
>NZ_JALBGW010000263.1:0-4073 GCF_023006485.1 Neorhizobium sp. BETTINA12A | reverse complement strand
GGCATGAGCCAGCCCATCCTTCTGCGCCTCCCGCCAAGACCTCCCGGCGGAAAAACAAATCCACAAAAACAAAACCCGCCGAAAATATCGACGGGTTTGTCAGCAGTCTGAACCGCCGGATCGCTCCGGCGGTTTTCGTTTGTCCGGGCCTAGCGCCTCAGATGCCGCTCTGGCCGTCCGAGCCGATATAGGCGATGCGCAGCATGTTGGTGGCGCCGGGCGTGCCGAGCGGCACGCCGGCCGAGATGATGATCCGGTCGCCGGGCTTGCCGAATCCTTCCGACACGACGATCCGGCAGGCACGGTTGACCATGTCGTCGAGATCAGTCGCGTCGCTGGTGACGACGCAATGCATGCCCCAGCCGACCGAAAGCCGCCGTGCCGTCTGGACGATCGGCGATAGCGCGATGATCGGCACCTGCGGGCGCTCGCGGGATGCGCGCAAGCCGGTCGTGCCCGACGAGGTGTAGGTGACGATAGCCGCCAGCTTCAAGGTTTCGGCGATCTGGCGAGCGGCCAGCGAAATGGCGTCGGCGCCGGTCGCTTCCGGTGTCGCACGCTGGGCATAGATGATGCTCGGATAGAGCGGATCCTGCTCGACCGTGCTGGCGATCGACGCCATCATCGAGACCGCCTCGACAGGATACTGGCCGGAGGCCGATTCGGCGGAAAGCATGATCGCATCGGCGCCTTCGAAAACGGCGATCGATACGTCCGACACTTCGGCGCGGGTCGGCACCGGGGCGGTGATCATCGATTCCAGCATCTGAGTGGCGACGACGACCGGCTTGCCGGCGCGCCGACACAAGCGGGTCAGCTGCTTCTGGATGCCCGGAACGGCCTCGATCGGCATTTCCACGCCGAGATCGCCGCGCGCCACCATGACCGCGTCGGAAAGCTCGATGATTTCGTCGATGCGCTCCAGCGCCTGGGGTTTCTCGATCTTCGACATGATGCCGACACGGCCGCGGGCGATCTTGCGCACTTCGGCAAGGTCGTCTGGACGCTGGACGAAGGAAAGCGCCACCCAGTCGACATCGTCGGTCGCCAGAACCGCATCGAGGTCGATGCGATCCTTTTCGGTCAGCGCGCCGACGCCGAGCAGGGTATCGGGCAGGCTGACGCCCTTGCGGTCGGAAATGCTGGTGCCGGCGACGACCTTGCAGACGATGCTCTTGCCGTCGGACTTCTCGGCCTTCAGCGCCAGCTTGCCGTCGTCGATCAGCAGGCGATGGCCCACTTTCACAGATTCGAGAATTTCCGGATGCGGCAGGAACACGCGGGTCTCGTCGCCGGGTTCGTCACGGCTGTCGAGCGTGAAGGTCTGGCCGGGGGTCAGCGTTACCTTACCGGCCGCAAATTTGCCGACGCGCAGCTTCGGCCCCTGAAGGTCGGCGAGAATGCCGATCGGCCGGCCGCTGCGCTCTTCGACGGATCGGATGCGCTTGATCAGCGTGCGCATCAGGTCGTGGCTCGCATGGCTCATGTTGATGCGGAAGAGATCGGCCCCCGCTTCGTGCAGCTTCTGGATCATCTCCTCTTCGGACGAAGCGGGTCCGAGGGTGGCGAGGATCTTTACTTTGCGGTTGCGCCTCATCAGTTGTGGCCTTCTTGTGTGCCAGGCGTATCCGAAAGCTGGACCATCCAACTTCCCTGACGGCCCGTGTCATATTCCTTGAAGCCCATGCGCTGGAAGCCACGGGCAAAACAATCGTTGACGCCGACGATCTTGAACTCGTTCTCCGCGACGCACATGTTCACATTGCCGGTCCATCGGCCTCCTCGAGCTGCATCCTCGGCATAAAGATAATAGTAGCGCGACTGCAGTTCGCCTTCGATCAGCGTTGCGCAGGTGGAGGCCGGAACCTGCCACCAGCCTTCCGTGGTCCAGCCTTCGGTGGCGCGGTAGCCAATCGCCACGCCAACGAGGTTCTGCGTGGCGTTGCAAACGCGGAAATCCGCATGCGCGGCAGTCGCCGCGAAAAGCGGAATACCGGAGGCGACCATGGCGGCAAGCGCCGGAGCGGAAACGAGGGAGCGAAGATAAGCTTTTGGGGATTTTTTCGACACGGTTTCCGTCAGGACTCCATGGTTATTCGTGAAGCACTTTCTTCGCGCGGCGGAGTCGGAAAGTCAACGTAACTCTAATCGATTAGTCCGTCTCACGGCCTCAACCCATGCTGATCGCGATGCCAGCACGGCTTGCGTCGCGACTTTCCCCATGTCATCAACACCCGTCTCTCGACCCACCTTTCGCAACCACTTCATTTTCGACGGCGATGCAGGACTTCATTCCTTTCGAGATCATAGAAGGCGATTATGACAGCGGCATGGTGCTGCTCGCCGACCATGCGATGAACCGCCTGCCCGCTTCCCATGGCAGCCTCGGTCTTCCGGAGAGCGCCTTCCACCGCCATATCGCCTTCGATATCGGCGTCGAGGGGCTGACCCGCCAGCTGGCGGCGATGCTGAACGTGCCGGCCGTGCTCGGCTGTTTCTCCCGCCTGCTGATCGATCCGAACCGCGGCGAGGACGATCCGACCCTGATCATGAAGATTTCCGATGGGGCGATCATCCCCGGCAATCATCCGATCACGCAGGAAGAATGGGATTTCCGCCTCGATACCTATCACCGGCCCTATCACCGGGCCGTCGAGCGCACCATCGCCAAGGCAGGCAGCCCGGGCCGCGCGCCGCTCGTCCTGTCGCTGCATTCCTTCACCCCGTTCTGGAAGGGCGTCGCCCGCCCCTGGCACGCAGCTGTGCTCTGGGACAGCGACGATCGCGCCGTGAAGCCCCTCCTGCACCTGCTTGGTGAACCCGGCGACATCGTCGTCGGCGACAACGAACCCTATGACGGTGCGCTTAAAGGTGACACCATGTACCGGCACTGCATGGTGTCGGGAATTCCGCACGCGCTTCTCGAGGTCCGCCAGGACCTGATCGGCGACGAGGTCGGCATCGCCGCCTGGGCGGAAAGGCTGGCGCCAGTCTTCAAGACGCTCAACGCCGACCCCACATTGCATGAATACAGGATCTTTCCCTCGCGCACCGGCCCCTATCCGGTCTGACGCGACGACACCCGGAGATGCGCCATGAGCGAACTCACGCCAATAGAATTGACCAGAGAACAGCAGACCGAATTCGAGGCCGCCGCTTTCCGCCGTCTCGTCCAGCACCTGCACGAGCGCACCGACGTGCAGAATATCGACCTGATGAACCTCGCCGGCTTCTGCCGCAACTGCCTGTCGAACTGGTATCGCGATGCCGCCAACGATGCCGGCATCGACCTCTCCAAGGACGCCTCCCGCGAGATTGTCTATGGCATGCCCTACGAGGATTGGAAAAATCTGCACCAGGCGGAGGCCTCGGATGCACAAAAAGCCGCATTCGACGTGAACAAGCCCGTCCATGGCTGATCGATTTGCCGATTGCGCTTGACCTTGCGGCGGCTTTTCGGCAGTTGACGACCATTCATTGAAATCTACACGATCAGGAGGCCCCGATGTCTGATGCTCATGGCGTCGCCCGCGACCAGCTTCGCGCATTTATCGAGCGTATCGAACGACTGGAAGAAGAAAAGAAGACCATCGCCGACGACATCAAGGATGTCTACGGCGAAGCCAAGGGCATGGGCTACGACACCAAGATCATGAAGAAGGTCATCGCCCTTCGCAAGAAGGACGATCAGGAGCGCATGGAAGAGGATCTGATCCTCGATACCTACCTCCAGGCACTCGGCATGATCGAAGCCCCAGCCGACCAGGATGCCGCCTGATCTTTCGCAAGACATGCAGGCCAGGCACCAAGCATGAAAAAACCCGCCATTTCGGCGGGTTTTTTATGGTCTTCGATCAGTCCGGCGATCAGTTGTTCGGGCCGCTGAAACGGTTCGGGTCGATCGCTACCGTGGCGGCAACCGGCCTGAAGCCGCCGCCGGAATAACCTGCCGAATATTCGTTGTTGAGGGTGCGGCTGACGACGCGCGGTGCCTTCATCGAGGCGGCGGCGCCGGCACGATTGTTGCTGAGAGCCCATTTCGCCAGCACGTCGCCCGTCAGCGCGCCGCCGCT
>NZ_JALBGW010000262.1:0-4122 GCF_023006485.1 Neorhizobium sp. BETTINA12A | reverse complement strand
CCTGCCGCTCCCCGCTCGCCGCGGCCGCGTCTGGCCCCGCTGCCTGCCGGTTCCGTCTCTGGGGTCAAATCGTCCATGATGTTCCTCGCCTCCGCTTTGAAAAGCGCCTCAAGCTTTTTTGATGCGCCATGCTAGGCTCAAGCGCAAGCCGAGCCCCGCCTTTCTGCGTCACGGGTTTGTACAGGACAGACATCACGCCGTGATCTTCCGTCGTTTTTCCGACGCGCCGCTGTCGCATACGAAAGAAATTGCCAAGCAAATTAAAGGTACAGATAGTCGGGACGGTAAACGTCTGATTTGCCGGCCTTCGAACCGGCCCCTCGAACGAAGGGAAACATTGCATGTCCGACGACGAAATCATCCTGGCGGAACTTTCCGACGAGGAACTCGTGCAGCAGATGCACGACGATCTTTACGACGGCTTGAAGGAGGAGATCGAGGAGGCGACCAACATCCTGCTCACGCGCGGCTGGACGCCCTATGACGTCCTCACCAAGGCCTTGGTCGAGGGTATGCGCATCGTCGGCATCGACTTCCGTGACGGCATTCTTTTCGTGCCGGAAGTGCTGCTATCGGCGGGTGCCATGAAGGCGGGCATGTTCATCCTGCGGCCGCTTCTGGTCGAGACCGGCGCTCCCAAACTCGGCAAGATGGTGATCGGCACCGTCAAGGGCGACATCCACGACATCGGCAAGAACCTTGTCGGCATGATGATGGAGGGAGCGGGCTTCGACGTGGTCGATCTTGGCATCAACAACCCGGTCGAGAACTATCTCGATGCGATCGAGCGGGAACAGCCGGATATTCTTGGAATGTCGGCGCTTTTGACCACGACCATGCCTTACATGAAGGTCGTCATCGATACGCTGAAGGAAAAGGGCATGCGCGACGACTATATCGTACTTGTCGGCGGCGCGCCGCTCAACGAGGAATTCGGCAAGGCGGTCGGCGCCGATGCCTATTGCCGCGATGCGGCGGTCGCCGTCGAAACGGCAAAGGAATATATCCGCCGCAAGCACAACAGCCTTGCCGCCGGCGCCTGAGGCGCCGAACGGCTTGCTGACGGCGACGCCTTAACGCGCAGCGCGATCGACCCGGCGTCCCGCATCCTGCGTGGCATTGACGGTGTTGGCCGCATCCTTGCCCATGCCGCGGATGGTATTGCCGCAGGAGGTGAGTGAAACCATCGTCGCGAGAAGAGCGGCGATTACCGTGACTGTCTTGACCGTCATGTTAGAATACTCCGATGGAGAGAAATGAAATCGTGGCGGAAATGGATTTTCCGGCAAAGGAACGTTCAACTTGCGAAAAAGTTCACGTGATCGCGTGCGGAGCGATCGCGCGGGAAATCCTTGCTGTTTCCAGGCAGCAAGGTCTTGGCCATATCGATCTCAACTGCCTGCCGGCGATCTGGCACGCCTATCCGCAGAAGATCGTTCCGGGGCTTGAAAGAGCCGTCGCCGAGGCGCGGGAAGCGGGTTTCGAAAAGATCTTTTTCGCCTATGCGGATTGCGGAACCGGCGGCGACATCGACCGGCTCTGCGAACGCGAGGGCATCGCCCGCATCGAGGGGCCGCACTGTTATTCCTTCTTCGCCGGAAACGACGCTTTTGCCGCAAAGGCGGACGAAGACCTGTTCTCATTCTTCTTGACAGATTTTCTCGCCCGCCAGTTCGAGGCCTTCGTCATCGAACCGCTCGGCCTCGATCGTCATCCGGAGTTGAAGGACATGTATTTCGGCAATTACCGAAAGCTCGTCTATCTGAGCCAGGAGGAAGACGAGGTCCTTCAGGAGAAGGCGCGTGGGGCCGCCGAATATCTCGGCCTGGAATACGAATACCGGTTCACCGGCTACGGCGACCTCACGCAGGCGTTACACTCGGTTTAACCGTTTCTTCGGGCCTTCGGCGGAAGAGTGCGGCCCTGCGCTTTTTGCGGAGGGATCGATGCAGGACCGGAATTCTCGGATCGTGGTGATGACGTCAGGCGGGGTGAACCCGCAGGTGATGATCAACGCGTTGGCAAAACATTTCCCCGACCTGCATGTCGTTGAGGAACAGCCGGAATCGAAGGGCACGCTTTTGAAACGCCGCGCCCGGCGGTTCGGCTGGTTTACCGCGCTTGGCCAACTTGCGACGATGATCGCGTCGCGGCTCACCAAGAGCGTGGCGGCGAGCCGCTCCGCCGAGATCATCCGCGACTACGGCCATTCCACCGAGCCTAACCCGGCGATCCCCGTGACGCACGTGGCCTCCCTCAACGATCCGGCCTGTCACGCAGCGGTGACAGCCCTGAAGCCCGCCGCGATCTTCACCATATCCTGCCGCATCCTGTCGCCGGAGACGCTTGCCGCTGTCCCCTGCCCGGTGATCAACTTCCACGCCGGCATCAATCCGATGTATCGCGGCCAGATGGGCGGCTATTGGTCGCGTGTCGAAGGCGACGAGAAGAACTTTGGCGCCACCGTGCATTTGGTCGACAAGGGCATCGATACCGGCGGAACGCTCTACGAGAAGCGGGTGGAGCCGGCGCGCTCGGATTCGCTCGCCACTTATCCGTTGCTGATGACCGCCTCTTCCGTCGATATCAGCGTCCGCGCGCTTCGCGATGCCATCGCCGGCACACTGAAGCCGTACCAGCCGCAAGGACCCTCCGCACTACGTTTCCCGCCGCCGATCTGGACCTGGGTCTATCACGGGCTGACCCGGAAGATCTGGTAACCGGCACCCGGCCCGACATCCGGCAAGGCAATCCCATCACCGCGTCGTATTTTGCTGGGTGCGACGTCGTCACAAGCGCAGTCTTGTCGCCCGCACCCGTGCATGCTGCACCTCAACACGGAGGAATTCATGGCCGACCGCATCGTCGTCTTCTGGCGGGATATTCCGGCGCAGGTGATCATCAAGAAGGGCCGCCAGACCGCCAAGCGGGAATTGTCGCTGCGCTTTACCGAGGCGATCGACATGTGCGCGATGCGCAGCGGCGCAGCCGGCACCGACGACTATCTCGCCGAATGGCGCAAGGCACAACCGATCGCCGTCTCCGACGATCTTGAGGCCGAAGCCGACAGGGCGGCGGCCGAACTCGAAGCAGCTTATGACCGGGAAAAGCTCGTGGCGCTGGTGAAGACCGGCGGCCGCGAAACCGCCTGACGTTCAGACAATCACATCGTTTGGCGCCGCATCGCGCGCCTGGAGGAAGAAATGACCCGCACCATCGTCGCATCCGCAACCCGGGAGATTGTGATCGGCTTCGACCAGCCCTTCTGCGTGATCGGCGAACGCATCAACCCGACGGGCCGCAAGAAGCTCGCGGCCGAGATGATCGAGGGCAATTTCGACACGGTCATCAGGGATGCGCTGGAACAGGTGGCGGCGGGCGCCACCATGCTCGACGTCAATGCCGGGGTCACCTCGGTCAACCCCAACGAGACCGAACCTGGCCTACTCGTCCGGACGCTGGAGATCGTCCAGGGCCTCGTCGACGTGCCGCTGTCGATCGACAGTTCGGTGACAGCCGCCATCGAGGCGGCGCTGAAAGTGGCCAAGGGCCGGCCACTGGTCAATTCGGTCACCGGCGAGGAGGAAAAGCTCGAGGCGATCCTGCCGCTTTGCAAGAAATACGACGTACCGGTCGTGGCGATCTCCAACGACGAGACCGGCATTTCGATGGATCCGGACGTCCGTTTCGCGGTCGCCAAGAAGATCGTCGAACGCGCCGCCGACTACGGCATCAAGCCGCATGACATCGTCGTCGATCCGCTGGTCATGCCGATCGGCGCGCTCGGCAGCGCCGGCCTCCAGGTCTTTGCGCTACTGCGGCGCCTGCGCGAGGAGCTGAAGGTCAACACGACCTGCGGGCTCTCCAACATCTCCTTCGGCTTGCCGCACCGCCATGGCATCAATGCCGGCTTCATCCCGATGGTGATCGGCGCCGGCATGACGTCGGCGATCATGAACCCCTGCCGGCCGCAGGAAATGGAAGCGGTGCGCGCCGCCAACGTGCTGAACGGCACGGATCAGAACTGCGGTAACTGGATCATGACCTATCGCGACTACAAGCCAGTCGAAGGCGGCGGAGCCGCTGCGACGGCTGCACCTTCTGCTGCCAGCGGCCGACGCG
>NZ_JALBGW010000261.1:0-4124 GCF_023006485.1 Neorhizobium sp. BETTINA12A | reverse complement strand
CCGATATCCTCCTCGCCGTCGGCGATGTCATCCATCCTCATTACCAGGCCGTCACCCGTTTCATCCAATCCCAAAATGCCTCCACCAGGCTGACATCGTCCATCCTGCCGCGGCTGGCGCGCCAGTCACGCGGGCTTTCGAACCGGCCGGCCCACAACCCCTGCCGTTCGTGCCGCGCTGCCACCTGTTCCTGCGCATAACGTCCCGAGGCGACGGCGAGACCCTGCCGCACCAGCGTGCCGTTGATGCTGGTCGTGCCCGAATGGCAGCGGACGAGAAGCCGACGATATTTGTCGCGCTCGCGGCCGAGACATTCCGTCTTGCCGTCTGCAACGAGGCGCATCAGCAGCCGTCTCGCCTCCTCCCCGCAGGCCCATGGTTTGCCGCGGCCGTCTTCGCAGGTCTGGTCGAGTTCCGGCGCATCCATACCCTGCAGCCGCAGGCGCTCGCCGCCCATCGCCAGCGTATCGCCGTCGATCACGTAGAACGGGCCGCGGAGGACGCTGTCGGCTGCCTCGTCCAGCTTGGCGGCAATCAGCACCAGAAGGATGAAGAAGGCCACGAGAAACGCGCCGTCGCGAAAAACCCTGAACGTTCGAGCCACAATCCAGCCTTATTGGAAAACGGAAGCTTCAGGAAAATGGCAAACAAAACCTTTCCCGGCAGTACTCTCTTAAGGATTTGGACATACTCTCTCAACACCCGGGGTATCAGTTCAGTGGCCATGAGTAGCGGCGTCAGCACATCGACCGACAAGAACATCGTTGATCGCTCGCGCGGCCACCGTAACAAGGCCGTCTCTAAAGCCGTTCGCGCCACGCGTGAACGCCTGCAGTCCAGCTCCCAGGGCAATCAGATCTTCGACCGCGACATGATCGCCATGCACGTCAATTCCGTGCTGCAGGGCGCATCGGTCATGCCGATCTTCATCATCGTGGTGACGGCGATCGGCGTCTATCTCAACCCCAACGCCAATCTTTTTGCCTGGGCGCTGCTGATGTTCAGCGTCCATGCGATCAACGTGCTGATCGCCCGCCGCGCCAGCCGCAAGGATATCGGCTCGGGCGACGTCCAGAAATGGCGCCGCAGGCTGCTCGCGGCACAATTGATCGTCGGCACCGGCTGGGCGCTCTTTGCGCTGCAGAACTGCAATGCCTGTTCGGGCGACAATTATTATTTCTACAAGGGTGCCGTTCTCCTTTTCGCGATCTCGATCACCGCTATGAGCAGTTTCATGCTGCGGCTCGGCGTGTTGTTCGGCTTCCTGCCGATGATCCTGGCGCTGCTTGCGACGGCCATCCTGACACGGAATGTGCTTGATATCGGCATGATCGCGATCTGCGCCATCGCGGTCGTCTTCTTCCACTATATCGCCGACCGGCTCTATCGCTCCAACCTGACGCTGATGTCCTATCAGTCGGAAAAGGACGACCTGATCGCCGAGTTGGAAGTGGCGAAATCCATGTCGGACGAAGCCCGCCGCCGCGCCGAAGAGGCCAACCTTGCCAAATCCCGGTTCCTCGCCTCGATGTCGCACGAGCTGCGCACGCCGCTCAACGCCATCCTCGGTTTCTCCGAAGTCATGAGTTCCGAGGTCCTCGGTCCGCTCGCCAACCCGACCTACAAGGAATATGCCGGCGACATCCACCGTTCCGGCCAGCATCTCCTCAATCTGATCAACGAAATCCTCGACCTGTCGCGCATCGAGGCCGGCCGCTACGACCTCGCCGAGGAATCGCTGTCGCTGCTGGAGATCGCCGAGGATTGCATCGGCATGGTGCAGCTGCGCGCCAGCGCCAAGAACATCTCGATCAGCCAGCAGTTCGAACCGCAATTGCCGCAGGTCTGGGTCGATGAAAAATCGATGCGGCAGGTCCTGCTGAACCTGTTGTCGAATGCGGTCAAGTTCACGCCCCAGGGCGGCGAGGTGACCGTCAAGGTCGGCTGGACAGCCGGTGGTGGCCAGTATGTAGCGATCAAGGACAACGGACCCGGCATTCCGGAAGAGGAAATCCCGGTTGTGCTGTCGGCCTTCGGCCAGGGCTCGATCGCCATCAAGAGCGCCGAACAGGGCACCGGCCTCGGTCTGCCGATCGTCCAGGCGATCCTTGCCAAGCACGACGGCCAGTTCATCCTGCGCTCCAAGCTGCGCGAGGGCACCGAAGCGATTGCCATCCTTCCCGCGACGCGCGTGCTGCAGAGCGTGCCGGCGGTTGCCGACGCCCAGACGGTCGCCCGCCGTCGCAAGAGCTTCGCCTGAGGCGATCGACCTCTTTTGCACCGGACTGTTTCGGTGCATAATGTGGCCATGACCAAACTTCTCGACCGCGCCATCGAAGCAGCCAAAGAACTGCCTGCTGAAATGCAGGACGAGATCGCCGAGATTCTTCTAAGCTTCATGGGCAAAGATGATGGAGACGTCTATCAGCTTACGCCGGAGGAAGAAGCCGATCTGGAAGAGGCCGATCGGGAGATTGAACGCGGGGAAGTAGTCGGCGAGGAAGTAGTCCGTACCATTCTCGCGAAATATCTTCGATGAGCGTGCGCTTTACCGCACTTTCGTCCCGACAGATCGATAAAGCCCTATCCTATATCCGCGAGCGGTCTCCATCCGGCGCAGAAAGCGTCTCGCAAAGAATTTCCGAGGCCATTGACCTGCTTGGTCACCAGCCGCGTGCAGGCCGCAAGACGACCAAACCGTCCACGCGAAGGCTTACCCTAGCGCCTTACCCTTACGTCATGCTGTATCGGGTTACCGGCGACAATGTCGTCGTGACCCGCTTCCTCCACTCGGCACGCAAAAGCGCCTAATTCCAAACGCTCCGCACCACCACATAAAGCACGAAAAACCAGTTGGCGCAGAGCAGGCAAAAGACCGCGAACGAGCCGAGGTCCTTGGCGTGGCGGCCGACGGTGGAGATTTCCGGCGAAATGCGGTCGACCAGTTCCTCGATCGCGGTGTTCAGCGATTCCACCGCAAACAGCACCAGCATCAGGATGGCGAAGACGAAATAGTCGAAAGCACCGGCGCCGACAATCGCAAACAGCACGACGGCCGCCGCACAGGCGATCACCTCGTGGCGAAAGGCTTCCTCCTGCCACAGGCGCACCAGCCCCTGCATCGAATAACGGAAGGCCGCAATCACCCGGCGGATGCCGGTCGCCCTTTCGATATTGCTGTCGAGCGGCGTCTTTTCCATCCGGGGCTCAGTGGCTCTTGTTGCTGACGCCGGCCTGCTCGAATGTCGCCATGCCGGAATGGCAGGCGGCGGCAGCCTTGACGATGCCGGCCGCAAGTGCCGCACCGGTCCCCTCGCCGAGCCGCATGCCGAGTGCCAGAAGCGGCGTCTTGCCGAGCTTCTCGATCGCACGCAGATGTCCCGGTTCGCCGGAGACGTGGCCGATCAGGCAGTGGTCGAGCGCTGCCGGATTGGCGGCCTTGAGGATGGAGGCCGCGGCCGTCACCACGTAACCGTCGAGCAGGACCGGGATCTTTTCGACGCGTGCAGCCAGGATCGCGCCTGCGATCGCGGCGATCTCGCGGCCGCCGAGACGGCGCAGGATTTCCAACGGATCGCTCAGGTGATCCTCGTGGAATTCGACGGCCGCCTTCACCGCGGCGATCTTGCGCTCCATGAATTCGCCATGCGAACCGGTGCCGGGACCGACCCAGTCCTCCGCCTCGCCACCATAAAGCGCGAGGTTGATGGCAGCCGCGATCGTCGTGTTGCCGATGCCCATTTCGCCGATGCAGAGAAGATCGGTGCCGCCGGCAATCGCCTCCATTCCGAAGGCCATGGTCGCGGCGCAGTCACGTTCCGAAAGTGCCGCTTCGGTGGTGATGTCGCCGGTCGGATAATCGAGCGCCAGGTCGAAGATCTTCAGGCCGAGATCATGGGTGACGCAGATCTGGTTGATCGCCGCACCGCCGGCTGCAAAATTCTCGACCATCTGCTGGGTCACCGACGACGGGAACGGTGTCACGCCATGGCGGGTAACGCCATGATTGCCGGCGAAAATCGCTACAAGCGGGCGGTTGACCGCCGGTGCGCGGCCTGTCCAGGCGGCCAGCCAGAAGGCGATTTCCTCAAGCCGCCCCAGGGCGCCCGGCGGCTTGGTCAGCT
>NZ_JALBGW010000260.1:0-4185 GCF_023006485.1 Neorhizobium sp. BETTINA12A | reverse complement strand
ATCACGCTGGTTCTCGACCGGCAGGTGGACGTGGCGCGCGGCGACGTGATCGTCTCGTTCGACGGCCAGCCGATGACCGGCCACCATTTCGACGCCCAGCTCGTGTCGCTGCAGCCGGGCGGCATCGAGCCCGGAAAGCGTTACTGGCTGAAGAGCGGTTCGCGCCGCCAACGCGTCGCGGTCGAACCGATCAGCCAGCTCGAGCTTGCGACCGGCAAGTGGCAGCCGCATGCCTCGACGCTCGCCATGAATGCGATCGGCAAGGTGCGCCTTTCCTTCGAGGAACTGGCGGTCTTCGACGCTTACGAACAGAACCGCTCGACCGGCGCCTTCATCCTGATCGATCCGGATACGCTGAACACGGTCGCGGGCGGCATGATCACCGCCAAGCGCGGCGAGGTCGGTGGCATACATCGTGGCCAGGGAGGCGAAGGCCAGCGCGTCGTGCTGTCGCTGCCGGCGGATCTCGCCGAGCAGCTGATGGCAAGCGAACTCTTCGCCAACCGCCGCGACGAGACCGAGGTCAAGCGGATGACCGCCAAGCAGGCGGCAGAGCTGTTCTCCAACGCCGGCGGCGATATCTGATCGTTTCGATCGGCGGGAAATGGAAAGGGGCTGGGGAGGCCCCTTTTTTCGTTGCCAGGCCCCCGTCAGGCGAGCGGCCGCGTCGAACCGCGCTGGATGAGGCTGAACGGCAGCTGGATGACGCGGCTCGGCAGGCATTCGTCGTTGATGGCCCGGACGATGAGATCCGCGGCCTGATAGCCCATCTGGAAACGCGGCACCCGGACGGTCGTCAGCCTCGGCTCGGCGCAGAGCGCGAAATCCAGGTCGTTATAGCCGCAGATCCCCAAATCATCCGGCACGCGCAGGCCCGCCCGTTGCGCCTCGAACAGCGCGCCGAGCGCAAGATCGTCGTTCTGGCAGAATACCGCGTCGACATCGGGCGCCGTTTCCAGCAGCCGCTTGAAGAGGTCGCAGCCGAGCTGCATGCTGGTTTGCTTGTGCTCGGTCATGACGAGGCCCGGATCGTAGAGCCCCGCCTCCTGCATCGCCAGCGCATAGCCATCGTGACGCCGCTGGGCGCGAAGATCGCGGCTGCCGCCGATCAGACCGATACGGCGATATCCGCAGGCAAGCAGATGGCGCGTCGCGGTCTCCGCCGCCTCGCGGTGATTGATGCCGACCGCGATACCCGAGGGCAGCAGGTTGAGATCGACGATCTGAACCACCGGGCACGGCGCGCGCTCAAGCAGATCGCTGACGCGCTGGTCCTGCAATCCCGTCAGCAGGATGCCGGCCGGATGCTGCGACAGGAAAAGCTTGACCTGACGGTATTCCTGGTCCGCATCGTGGTTGGTATTGGCATACTGGATGCGGAAATCCGTATCGCGCACCCGTTCTTCAATGCCGCTCATGATGCCGAGATAGGCATGATTGGTCAGCGCCGGCGCCAGAACCCCGATAATGCCGTTATGGCGGCTTGCGAGCGCCCGGGCTGCAAGATCGGGCACGTAACCCATCTGCTCGATCTGGCGGAGGATCTTCAGCCGAAGCGGCTCGGACACCTTTTCCGGTTCTCGCAGGGCGCGGGACACGGTGATAGAGCTGATCCCAAGAACATTAGCGACATCGAGCAGGGTCACCCGTTCCGATCTGGCGCGTCTAGGCGGCATGCGCTTTACGGCCCTCTCCCCTGCCAGTTGCAGGCGACCGCCGAAGCGGTTCCTGAGCCGGAAGGTCTTTCAACAAGTTACACGTTCCCGCCGCCATGATGCCTTAGCGGGATGCTCGGACCTAGTATAATTTCGCCCTGCCAAAATGCGGGTTGTGGATAAGACCGATCCAAAGCGCCAAGCTCTATGTAATCGGCTCTGCAGCGGGTCCGCTGGGACTATGGTTTTTACGGGAAAGGCTATCGGGAGAGCGAAATCTCTTGGGAAACCAAGGATCGGCTGGTCGGAGTGGAGTGATTCGAACACTCGACCCCCACGTCCCGAACGTGGTGCGCTACCAGACTGCGCTACACTCCGTGACCAGCGGCGCCTCTATAGACCAGCATTTTTCATTGCACAAGCGCCGCTCATGAAAAATATGCGACAGCTTCGCGATCGCGCATGCCCTCGCTCCGGAAAGGCGGAAAACCAAGGCGTTGCAAAAAAGCGGCGCAGGAGAAATTTGATGTCGAGAGGCGTTCATCGCCTCGCGAAGCCTGACAAAAATCTGTTACGTGCAGTCTCGACGACTAGCCTCAAAAGCCTTGCCTCCCGGGCACAACAGAAGACATGAAGGATTTTTCACGATCATGAGCCGCCGCGTCCTCGCATCGACCGCCCTTTTCGCGCTCGCCCTTTCGGCCTGCACCACCGTCAGCGTTGCCAGCAATCCGATCGAGAGCCGCTGGGTGGGCCGCTCGGCCGGCGAGTTCTTCGCGAAGTTCAGCCCGCCGATCAGCGACACCGGCGACGGTTCCACGACCGTCTATACCTGGCGTGGCGGCTATAATCGCATCAAGCAGCAGGGCGGCCGCAGCGCCAGCGTCAGCTGCACGGCGAAGATCACCGTCTCCTCCAGCTACGTGATCCGCGACATCACCATCATTTCCGATCGTCCGGGCGCCAACGGCCCGAGCTACTGCACGGAACTGCTGGCCGCCAGCTGAGGCGAGCGAGCCCGCGATAGCGGATCCACATCATGAAAACCACCGGCCGTCGCCCAGCGGGTGACGGCCGGTGGCTATTTTTGAATGCGCCGCAGCAAAAGCGGTGCTAGACCTCTCCAGCGCCTTGAACGGCGCAATCGATGCGATCCGAGTGGCGCAAACCGGCAACGCCGTTGTGGCCATCATCGATATCGCATCAGGCGCGGAGGCCCGGCATGGCGGAAGACGTTACCTTCGATATGGAATTCACTCCTTCCTACGGTGTGCCGGTCAGCGTGGCCGAAGGCGTGCAGCGGCTGACCGTCAACAATCCCTCGCCCTTCACCTTTTACGGTACGAACAGCTATATCGTCGGCGGCTCGTCGGTGGCAGTCATCGATCCGGGCCCGGAAAACGCGGCGCATTTCGAAGCGCTGATGGCGGCGCTGAAGGGCCGCGAGGTCACCCATATCTTCATCAGCCACACGCACCGCGACCATTCCCCGCTTGCCCGTCGGCTGAGCCAGGAGACCGGGGCGCCGACCGTTGCCGAAGGCCCGCACCGGGCCTCGCGGCCGCTGCATGCGGGCGAAGTCAACCCGTTCGCCGAAAGCGCCGACACCGGCTTCGTGCCCGATATCATGGTCGCGGATGGCCAGGTGATCGAAGGCGACGGCTGGGCGCTGTCGGCCGTACATACGCCGGGCCACACAGCCAACCATTCCGCCTTCGCATTGGAGGGAACCGGCGTCTTGTTTTCCGCCGACCACGTGATGGCCTGGGCGACGACGATCGTCGCGCCGCCGGACGGTTCGATGGCGGATTTCATGGCCTCGATCGAAAAGCTGCTGCCGCGCGAGGACCGCATCTTCTTTCCGGGCCATGGCGGGCCGGTGAAGGAACCGGGCTCGTTCCTGCGGGGGCTTCGCACCCATCGGCGCATGCGCGAACGGGCGGTGCTGGAGCGCATCAAGGCCGGCGACCGGCTGATCCCCGACATGGTCAAGGTGATCTATGCCAGCACCGATCCGCGCCTGCATGGGGCGGCGGCCCTTTCGGTGCTTGCGCATCTGGAAGACCTGGTCGAGAAAGGCCGCGTGCTGACCGAAGGACCGCCGTCGCTTGCGGGTACTTACTGGCCGGCTTGAAGCGTGCCGCAATCCTTCGGATTTAGCATGACCCGCTTCAAATCCTTAGTTTCTCCGCATGTCGTTATCGCAAAACCGCTGCACACTTTTGCCCGACATGCTTTAGTTCCCGGCGATCCCCAGAAGTTCGGTATCGAGCCGGTCAAGAAAATCCTCGGCGATCGCCTGGCTCATTCCCAGATCGTGCGGGCCATAGCGCGAGGCGACTCGGATATCGACCGAGGTCGTCTCGGCCTCTTCCCGCAGCCGGACGACGAGGTCGAAACGCAGGCCGAGGATCAGGGTGCGGGCCTCGCCCTGCAGCAGGACATCGCCCGAATTGACGAAAACCGGTGCGAGCGAGGGTTCCGGGCGCGGCAGCGGGATCGGCGCCACGTCCGGCACCGGCGCCTGTTC
>NZ_JALBGW010000025.1:0-53024 GCF_023006485.1 Neorhizobium sp. BETTINA12A | reverse complement strand
GATAGATGGTCATCACCTTGCCGTCTTCGGACGGCGTCGCGGTGAAGCCTTCAGGCAGCGTCAGGCCACTGCCGATCCACAGCACTGAACCGGCGCCATCGGCGCCGTAAGAATGCGCGAGTACGCCCGTGGCGTTGACGGAGTCGGCATCATCGCCGTTGCCTGCCGGATTACCGCCGGTCAGCGCATCGTCGTCGAGCTGCACCAGCGAATTCTCGCCGATCGTCGGAATATCGTCGTCGACATTGATGGTCAGCGTGCCCGGCGTTGCAGCCGCATCGCCGTCCTTGTCGGTGACCTGGTAGGAAATCGTGAACTGCACATTGTCTTCCGTCCCCGGGATCGTCCCCTGCGGATGGTTGATCGGTGCAAGCTGGGTGACCTCATAGGCGCCCGTCACCGTGTCGGTGATGGTGATCGAAACGACCGCGCGTTCGCCCTGATAGATGGTCATCACCTTGCCGTCTTCGGACGGCGTCGCGGTGAAGCCTTCAGGCAGCGTCAGGCCGCTGCCGATCCACAGCACCGAACCGGCGCCATCGGCGCCGTAAGAATGCGCGAGTACGCCCGTCGCATTGACGGAGTCGGCATCATCGCCGTTGCCTGCCGGATTACCGCCGGTCAGCGCATCGTCGTCGAGCTGCACCAGCGAATTCTCGCCGATGACCGGAATATCGTCATCGACCGTGACGGAGAAGCTGCCGGTCTGCGAATCGCCATCGGCGTCCGTTGCCGTATAATTGAAAGTCAGCGGAAGAGCATCGCTGTCGGAAGCATGGTCAAGCGGCCCCTTCAGCTCGAACGTCGCCGTGCCATGCTCGGAGGTCGGATCGAGGGTGACGGTGAACACCGCCGGACCTTCGACGCCCTTGTATGCCGTTATGGTCACCGTACCATTGGCCGAAACCGTCGCCTCGCCATAGACGATTCCAACGCCACCCGACGTCAGGTTCTGCGGCAGGCCGTCGCTATTGAAGGCAATCGAGCGACCGAAAGTGTCGCCTTCCGACTCGTCCTTGACATTGGCGTCGGCACCCCAGGAAATGCCAAGAGCTGCCGAACTGACGAGGCTCTCGTGCGGTTCTCCCTCGTCATTGCCATTCGAAAGATCGTCCTCGTTCACCGAAGCGAGCTTCACTGGACCGCTGATCGACGGACCGTCGTCGGCGATATCGATCATGAACGAACCGGTGGATGCGTCGCCGTCCTTGTCGGTAACCGTGAACGAGAAGTTCAACCGCAGAATATCGTCGGTGCTGACCTCGTTGCCATCCGGATGATCAAGCGGCTGGGATTGCGTGAAGGTGAACTCACCAGTGACCGCATTCGTGACGTGGAACGTGAATACCGCGGTGGTAACATCGCCAACCGTGATCGTCCCGGTGACCGTCAGGCCGTCCGGAGATGTCGTGACGGTGACCGGATGGCCGCCTGAGAACAGCGCCTCCGTGGCGCCAGGGGTCGGGGTCGGCCCCTCGTTCAGATCGTTGGCGTTGTTGAAATTGACCGAAGTCACAATTCCAAAGTCGTCGCCGCCGTCGAACTGCAGCACGCCGGTGATGGTCTCGTTACCGGAGATACCGTCAACGAGCACCGATTCGGTCAGAGCGAATGGCGTCGATATATTGATAGCAATCGGCTGATCGTCTGCGCCCGTCTGGGCGTCAAGCCCTCCGCCGCCACCAAAGTCCGTGTCGCCAAGCAGGGATGCCAGCTGAATGGGGCCGTTCTGGTTCCCCTGGATCGAGTCTTCGAACTGAGCGCCGGAGCTGTCGGGGCGGCCGCTTGCGCTATAGGATCCATCGGGGCCGGCCGCGACGTTGATGCCGCTGTCTTCCAGCGCTGCGAAAAGCACCTGCTGGGGAACCTCGACTTCGCCGATCAGCATCGTCGGGATCTTGGTGGCGCCGTTGAGGATGACAATCTCGGTGCCGTCCGCCTGGACCAGGATCAGGTTCGCGCCGTCGACGTGGACATCGTCAATCGCAACGTTTGCCGCCAGGTGAACGATGTTGTTGGCATCCGGGGTCACTTCCGCGGCCGGAGCCGCAGGAGGAGCCACCGGCGCGTTCGGATCCGTCGGGACGCGGCCCGTCGTCGGAGTGCGGCCATCGCCGGCCTGCGCCACCTGGATCTCGTGCTCGATCGGAGAAGGTGTCGAGGAGGATGCAATTTCCTCCTGGATATCCGACGAGAAATTCTCAGTCAGATTTTCTTCCGAGATGTTCGACAGGCGCGGATCTTCAACGGACATGACTCTAACCCCCAATAAAAACTGTGCCGCAATCAACTCCGCCCCCAAATATAAAGCAAGAGTTCCTTAACCTTCGGGATATAGCCGGTTATGTGCGGGGAAAGGAATTGTTGACGGAAGGTTAACTGGGGTCCCGGGAGACGTATTAAAGCCACACATCTTGCCCCTACCGGGCTAAAAACATGGTTTCCAAACGGTATCTTGGATGATTGCTACAGGCATACGCTCGACCTGATCGGGCTAGGGCCGTCTCAGGCAACCGATTCGCCGACGGGAAGAGGGTTGATTCGGCCCGCAATTTTGCCTGGCCGGTGAGCCACAGACCCAATCAGGTTGGGTGTTAGATAAGCCAAGCAAGCTATAACGCGATGATTTTACTGGCTGACATGCGAGGTCTGCTTTGACAGACCCGCGGACTCGCTGCCGGAAACGATGATTGTTCGGTCATTCAAGCAACTTCCGTAAGAAGCCGAGCAATCCGCAAACTATACTATATTAAATTTTAATAAAATTTGTATCATCTCTCTCGGACTCCGGCCTCACCGGATCAGCAAGCTGCGGTTTATGCTTTCGGGCCGAACCGCAAATTGCGGCATTCAGCAAGATGGTGGCCGCTGAGTGAGATATCGGCATCCTCCCGGTAGCCGGAGACATCCGCACCAATTCCCGCATTCGCCAAGGCGCAGCCGGCTTTTGGAGGATTGAGGGTCCAGAAGGCAGAAAGGCCGGACGCGACATCCTCGGCGAAATACGGATAGATCCTGCGGTTTCCGACCTGGGCATAATTCGAACGCCCGAACAGCCCCAGGCTTGCGGCGCCGACGCCCTCCAGTTTCTGTTTGATCCGCAGCATGCCGTCCCTGACCGGCGGCTGAACCTCCAGGGCGCTCCGTCTTCCCTCTCCGTTATTGAGGTATCGCAGGACTGCCCAGAATTCCGAAGGCCCGTTCGTCATGAGGACGGCGTCCGTCGGAGACTGTGCCTCCCATGCGGCTATGATCTCGCGATATCCTCGCTTTTCGAATTTCAGGGTGTAGTTCAGGCCGCCGGCCAACATCAGCAGAACAACGGCCGAGACGACAATCCGCTGTGCGATGGCATGCGTCTTGAAAACCGCATCGGCGTAAAGGGCAAGCGAGATTGCCAGAAACGGCAGGAAGAGCCCCAGCGTCCGGTAGATGAAGACCGGCTTGAAGAACAGCGAGATGGCGAGCAGCACCGCAAGCGGCAACAGGACCAGGAGACCGCCGGGCCAACGGGCCCGGGGTTCGGAAAGCGGCAGAAGTGTCACCAGCGGCAGCATCAGGAAGCCCGCAACGGTCGGCCACGGAAACTCCAGGCCGAGAAGCGTCAGCGTCAGATGGATGCCGATCGCCGGCAGATCGAAACCGGCTATACCCTCCGTCTGCCGGATTGCCCCGATCACCAGCGGATAGAGCGCGGCCAGCGCCACCACCACGTAGATCCCTATCAGGAATAGCAGATCCCGGCCGGAGGCGGCCCGTCTAAGCCGGATCGCCGCATGCAGGAAGAGGAAGAAGGTCACGAAGAACCCGAGCCCGTGGGTGAGGGTTACGGCAAGCCCGAGGCAGAGCGCCGCGATGAGCCGCCCTCTCGACGCATGGCGATCTCTCACCATCGTCTGCAGCACGTACCAGAGGGCGATCTCCAATATGGCGAGCATCGGGTACATGCGGACATTTTCCGCAAAGAAAAGCTGGAGCGGCATCACGGCGAAGATGGCGCCTGCCCAGAGCGCGACGCTGCGGTCGTAAATGCGCCTGCAAGCCTCGTAGATCGCCGCGATGGCTGCAATGCTCAGAAGCGTGGAGTTGAGGATGTACCAGCGGTCGCTGTCGCCGAACGCCGCCCATAAGTGCAGCTGGACATAATAGAGCGGCGGATGCGTGTCGAAGCGCAACGCCGCGAATAGGAGGTCGATCAGCGGGCTTTCGGCCAGCGCGACGGAAAACACCTCGTCTTCCCAGAGCGAGGCGTCGAGGGTCAGGTTGAGAATTCGGAGCGCTATGCCGGCGGCGATCAGCGCGAGGAGAAAGATCGGGATGTTGCCCCATCTCCGGGTATCGCCAGATACGTCCGATGGCTTTCCGCGCCGCGGTGAAGATTTCTCAAATTCGGCGGCAGCGTCCTTGCGCCTGATTGCCCTTTGATAGGCGGTTCGCACGGCGTCCATATTGGCGCTCATGTCGTGGCACGTCGACGGCGCACTCTCGGACCGATCGAAACGAGATTGTCCTGCGGAGCCTGCGCGGCGGGGTTCTGGCGCACGATATAGATCGGTCGCTGCTTGATCTCGGCATAAACGCGTCCGAGATACTGGCCGAGTATGCCGATACCGATCAGCTGGATACCGCCGAGGAACAGCATGCTGACCAGCAGCGACGCATAACCGGGGACTTCGACGCCAAAATACAGTGTCTTGAAGATGGTCAGCAGGCCGTAACCGAAGGACGCGAGCGAGATCGATGCCCCGACATAGGTCCAGATCTCCAGCGGCACGCTCGAAAAGGAGGTGATTCCCTCCAGCGCGAAATTCCAAAGCCGCCAGCCAGAGAATTTCGACTGCCCTGCGATGCGCGGCTCCCGGACATATTCGACAATCGTGGTCTTGAAGCCCACCCAAGCAAACAGGCCCTTCATGAAACGGCGTCGTTCCGGAAGCTGTCTGAGGGCATCGATCACCTGGCGGTCTACCAGCCGGAAATCGCCGACATTGGACGGTATCTCCTGCGAGGCGATCAGATTGTGCAGCCGGTAGAACATCGAGGCGGTGTGGCGCTTGAGAAATCCGTCGCTTGAACGGTCCGCCCGCTTGGCCAGCACCACATCGAAACCTTCGCGCCATTTCGCAATCAGCAAGGGGATGACGTGGGGAGGATCCTGCAGGTCGACATCGATCGGGATCGCGGCATCGCTCTGGCAGGCATCGAGCCCTGCCGTCATTGCCGCCTCCTTGCCGAAATTGCGCGACAGGTCGATAATCCGGATGCGCGGCTCGTCGTGCTGGGCCTCTGTCAGACGATCGAGGGTGCGGTCCCGGCTCCCATCGTTGATGAAGATGAATTCGAACAGGATACCGTCGTCGCGCAAAGGATCCAGGGCTTCCTGGGCCGCTTCGAGAAATGGCGCTATGGCCGCTTCTTCGTTGTGGACCGGAATGATCAGACTGATGGTCGATACGGGCCTGCTCTCGATTGGGCGCTTCGGCATCGCGGTCCTCGCGGGTTCGATGCGGCAATCCTAGGCCGACCTCTCCACCCTTGCCCACTTATGCTTTTGATGGAACCGCCTGTATCTCCGATACGGTCAGCCTTACGCCTTTTGGGCAGGATGATGGCGCGTCTGTCCGACGTGTATGGTCGTCTTGTGAAGATTTCGGCGGACTTCTCTGTCCGCGAAATCATTCGCACTCCTGATTGGGCAGGGTCTGATGATTGAACTAGCTAGATCAGCGGCCGGAACTCAACGCGGATCCGGAACGGCGGCGCTTATCGGACAGATCTGGCGCTTTGCAACCGTTGGGGTCCTCGCGACGGCCGCCCATCTGACCATCTATTCCGTGCTGAGCGAACTTTTCGTTGTCGAGCCCTTGGCGGCCAACGCCATCGCCTTTGTCCTGGCATTCGGAATTTCTTTCACCGGACAAGCGGGGTGGACCTTTCGGGACGATGCGGGTGGACGTTGGCTCACATCCGCCCGCCTGACGCGTTTTCTGGCTGCGAGTGTCGCGGGGTTCGCCTTCAATACGTCGATCGTCTTCGTGATCGTCACGTGGCTGGATTATCCAGGCATCTATGCCCTGCCCTTCATGGCGACCCTCGTCCCGGCCGCGCTTTTTCTTCTCAACAAGTATTGGGTGTTCGGCAACGCATCGGGCGCGGGCGAGATGGTCCCGACCGGGCAACCGGAAACCGGCAAGCCGGTACATTTCGCAGCTTTTCAGAGCGACACCTCCAGATCAAAGGAGAAGGCCGATGCTCCTGACCGGATCTAGAGGACGCAAGCGCCTCGTCATAGCATCTCTCGGATGCCTGTTGTCTGGCGCCGCACTGTCGCAAGAAACCAAGCCGGTCTCCGCTGCACGAAATTCCGCACAGGTGTTCTTCACCGGCCATAGCCTGATCGACAATCCCCTGCCCGACTGGGTGGAGTTGATCGCCAAAAGCCAGGGCAAGACGATTGCCTGGGAGGAACAGATCGTCATCGGCTCGCCCCTGAGGGTTCGCACCCGGGGCGACGACGCCGAAAGCAGCGGCTGGGCCGGATATAAATACGGAAAGAACCGCAATGGCGATGAAATGAATGTCATCGAGGAGCTACTGCACCCGACCCATGTCCGCACCGGACGACCCTACGACACGCTTGTCGTGGCGGAAGGCCACGGGTCGATCGGCTCGATCATATGGGAAAACGCGATCGGCTATCTGCGCCACTTTCACGACCGCCTTCTCGACGGCAATCCGAACGGCCGAACTCTCTATGTCCACACCTGGCTGGATGTCGACAAGGACAAGCCCGCGCTTTGGCTGGAACACGAGACAAACGCGTCGGTTGTCTGGCAATGCATAGCGGAGAAAGCGAGGCTGACGCTGCAGGCTGAAAAACGCCCGGCCAATCTCTCTGTCGTGCCGGCCGGAACGGCGCTGGTGGAATTGGTGAAAAGAACACTTGACGATAAGGTTGTCGGCCTGACCGGAAGCACCAGGCAGAAGCTGGATCGGATTTTCCGCGACAATGTCCATTTGACCGATATCGGCATCTATTTTGTGGCCGCAGTCCACTACGCGTCGATCTATCATCAGTCGCCCGAGGGTGCCGCGGCACCGCCGACCATACCCCGGGATCTTGCAAAGGAACTGCAGAAGATTGCCTGGACCGTGACTCGAGATTTTCTGAAGCAGGAAAGCCTGGACCCGCCGAGCATGGAAGAATGCCGGCACGTCATCGTCGAAAAGGTCTGCCGAAGCTACTGGACGCTGGCCGGTGAGCCGAACGAAGTCGGTCGCTGCCAGAGCTATTTTGCCGAAATCCATCCGAAACCCGGAGACAACCCGTTTGTCTGGCCGGATCCCAATTGGAAGGCCCTGCCAAAGCCGTCGCCCTAACTCCTTGTCATCCCGATGATGGTATGCCCGGCGGGGCCCGACGATCCCGCATCCGACCGCCAGGACACACGAATCCGATCTCACGGTCTCGGCACACCGAACCCCTATCGGCATTGCCCTGACTGCCAGATTGGATGGCGTACAGATTGAATTCGCAATTCGTTTCAGAACGCGCGCGCTGCGCCGTTCCTTCTCTCTCGCCAATGCAATGGCGCATGCACGACCACCAACGTCAAAGAACGATCCCTGCCGGGAGTTCTTCAAGGTCAGGAGGCAGTACCGCGGCGACGCCCCTGTCAGCGTTGACGTGGTTTTTGGTAGTCTTCATGCAGCTGCGAACATTCGGATTTCGCAGCCGTGATATCTTGGGGATGGTCCGTCAGGTGAACGGCGGATCTAGTTAGCCGCTCCGTACGGGAAGAGGTCATTGAGCTTGTAGGCGACCTCGGTTCGATTGGTCGCTTTCAGCTTCTTCATGATATTGCGGATATGAACCTTGACCGTGCTTTCCCGAAGATTGAGCTCGTAGGCAATGATCTTGTTGGCCTTGCCCCTGCGAAGCGCTTCGACCACCGCTTCCTGGCGCAGCGTGAACATCCCCGAGAGCGGCCGATGTTCAGCCGACGGCGTTGCAGCGCTGACCAGATGCCTCATGGAGAGGACGCTGCTTGCAGGAACGAAAATCCCGCCGGCAACTGCCAGGCCGATCGCTTCCACGCAGACGCCGATGCCGACGCAGGACGGAATGAAACCCCGAGCCCCATACTCGAGCATTTTCACGACCTGCGCGAGATCATCGGAGTCGGAGAGCACGATGATCGGCGGCGACTTGAACTCGGTCGTCAATTTCGAGATGTCGGCCGCGAGTGCTGAATCGTCGGCCTTTCGGCTGCCTATATTGAATAGAACGGCTTGAACGGGCGGATAGAGATCTTTCTCTAACTTCCATTCTTCGATGGAGCCGACAGCGCAGACATCCATCTCGAGGCCACGCCCGATGAGGGCTTTGGCAAGGCATTCGCGATCAAGCGCTCTCGCGTCGATGATCACCAGGCATCCATCGTGGTTTACCCCCTCACCGCCGCGATCATCTCGTTCGGCGAGCTTCGGGATGTCATTCATAATGCGAAAGGAATCTGCCACAGCAGGAGAACGGCTGTAGCCGCTTGGTGTGGAACTCATCTTACCCCCTTGCCTGAAGTCTAGGACTGATTGTCCCCTTCAGGAACCGCAACTATAAGTACGCCAACAGACTGTCTTACCACCTCATCAACCTTTTATTAACGTCAATATACAACTGATACGTAATTTAGTCTATCAGCAAGTAAGCAAATAGATAAAAATATTTATCAAAGTGGCGAGCTAAGTTCCGATAGGGAATTGGATATCTGCTTATAGTTAACGCGTACGTCAAAATATAGGCTTTGGACCGCCATACAGGATCCAGTTATAAATCTCGAACATCTGAACCGCCTTGGCATGCCAGCTGTATCTTTCCCGAACACGTCTTGAAGTTGCGTCGCTGAGTAAAGCGACAAGCCCGGGATTGCTTTCCAAGTATTCAAACGCCTTGGTGAAACCGGTAATCAACGTCTCGCGATCGTGGAAGTCTACCGCTATGCCGGATTGATCGTCGATGAGCTCCGGCGGGCCTCCGTAATTGGCAACGATCGGGACGAGGCCCATGGACATTGCCTCCAGAACGACTCCGCCGCCAAACTCCCGGACACTCGGCAATGCCAGCACCTGATATCCGGCCAGTGTTGAAGCCAGGTCCCTTTGCTCCACCCATCCCGCAAATTTGACGGAATCCCGAAGCCCCTTTCGACGCACGGTCTCCTCCAGTTCTTTTCGCTGGGGACCGTCACCGACAATGAGAACTTCGATGTTCAAACGCCCCCGATAGGCGGCCACGGCCTCGATGAGGATGTCTGCGCCCTTATAGGGTACCAGCCTGCCGATGAAGGCGACGGCCAACCTGTTGCCGGAGAGTTCGCGCAACTGAAATGGAAAACGATCCGGATCGGCCGCGTTTTCCGGAATGAGAAAAGCCCTTTCCGCACAGTTCGTGGGAAGCTCGCTCAGCGTATGACCGGACCCCGCAATAAGTGCTGCCGCTTCCGATCGCGTCGTCCGGTAATACGGCATCAGAAAATGGAGCTTCCGAATTGCCGACAGCCACTCGCGCTCACGGCTTCGCACGTCCGAAAAACCTTTCGGCCAAGGCACGCCGCCGTTGAGGGGGCCGAGGACAAAAGGGATGCCATATTTTTTCAGCTTCCTGGCAATCGGGCTTTGGCTCGTGGGACTGAGCGGCGTGATCCTGTGAACCAAGTCGAATTCGCCGGCCATCAGCCGCTTGCCCAGCAGCTTCCACACGTCCCGCTCGAAACTATAATAGGAGAACGAGGAAAAGGCCGTCACGACCGTCCAGCCCTTGTTCTCCCCGCCCCGCAGGCGTTCGCTGAGACGGTAGAAGGCGCGCGCTACCCTTTCGTTGTCGATGGCGACGAAATCGCGCCCCTCGACCAACCCGGCGCGCAAAAGCGCATCCCGGTTCCGTACCTGCGTGACAAGCAGAGCGTCGGTCTTCTGCATGATCGCATGCGCAAGGTTCCAGCCGACCAGCGGCACGCTGGTCCATTCCGGATTCGCTGCCTCGGCAATCAACAAGGGCCGGAGCGCCTTGCCCGGTGATTTCGCGACATTGGAATGAAGCCCGTTCCCGGCACGGCTCTGCTCGGAAAGTTTATCGGCGAAAGCGCGGAAGACCTGTGGAAGGCTATCGGAATGCGGCCCGGCCACGCTCATTGACAAACCCCTTTGCGGTCAACGCCACCAATCCGGTGGAAAAATCTCACCAACGCCAGAACATTCCGGAAATTTATGTTGCCACGCATGGAGTATTTCCAAATTGAATTGATGAAATCCTGCTGACATGACGGCTGAGCAAACACTACTCGCCGACCGTCACAAGTATGTATTGATGATGAATGTTATTTCGCCTTCCCCTCTTCATCAATCTATCGGAAGTGGGAGAACATTACTGCTTTAGGGGTAGGACGGAATCGTCCACCACCACCGCTCGACTGAGGACGGATCGCCTTCTGATTTGGATCGATCAGAATATGCTGCCGGCGTGCTCAAAAATCAGCGTCGCGAGGGTTCCGGCCAGAAAACCGACTGGCCAGGCCAGAAGCACGCCGACTTCATAGGACAAGCTGTGGAGCCCATGGCGCCGATTGAAATAGAATATCACGGCAAAAACTGGCAGCCCGTAAAGGGCGATCGCCCACAGCGCACCGTAAAATCCGAACATATAATAGGCGAGCGGAATCGAGACGAAAATCGAGACCGCCCGGACAAAATTCAGAATGGTCTGGTTTCTGGGTTCGTTGACGGCAAGGTATATCGCCGACAGCGGC
The DNA here is from genome assembly GCF_023006485.1 of Neorhizobium sp. BETTINA12A. NCBI lineage: Bacteria > Pseudomonadati > Pseudomonadota > Alphaproteobacteria > Hyphomicrobiales > Rhizobiaceae > Neorhizobium > Neorhizobium sp. BETTINA12A. The sequence goes on along the minus strand of NZ_JALBGW010000025.1, from coordinate 42,219 downwards.
CCGAAACGGGTGGTGAGAAGGCTGAAAGACAGTATCTGGATGATCGGCGCGGCCTCCAGATAACGATCGTCATAGAGGAACTCGATGATCGCTTTGCCGCCCGAAAAGATCGCCCCGGCGCTTCCTATGAACACGAGATCGAAGGGAAGGCGAATTTTCAGAAACATGCCGCGCAGCTGTTCGGGCCGCTCCCGCGCCACCTTGCTGAGTGCCGGCATCGCGACGGTTGAGAAAAGCCGTCCGCCTGCGCCCTCAAGCATCGAAATGAGATTGAAGGCCAGGCTATAGAGGCCGAGCATCATGGGGCTCGTCCAGCCGGCAAGAAAGACGCGATCCCCGCTGGCCGCGACCACCGTCAGGATCGACGACAGCATGATCCACCGGCCGAAGCGAATGAGATCCCGAACCGCCTCCTTCTCCCAGGAAAAGCTGTTATTGGCGCCGGGGAGCCACACATGGCTGAGCACGGTAGTGACGATACAGGATACATAGGTCGAAACGACGAAAGCCCAGATCGACCCCGTTTTCCAGGCGAGCAGAACCGCAACGGTAAGGCTGATCACCTGTGCCGTGATCTCGATAACCGTCAGCCGTCCGAGATCCAGATGCCGGAAGGCGGAGATGAGTTTCGTCGATTGCAGGCCCATGATGACCATGCAGAACGACAGTGCCATGATGATCGCAGGAAGCTCGGGAACGGTATAGACCGACCCGGCGGGAAACAGACCGTAATGGGCTGCACGCCCGATCCCGATCGCCACCAGCACACAGGTAAACCAGATCAGGCATCCATGCAGGATCTGCAGCGTCCACGCGGTATCGAGATAGGATTGCTCGTCTCCCATCCGGCTCTGGATCGCTGCCGGCCTGAGGCCGAGGTCGGAGAGCATCGACACCGAGACGTGAACCATCGTGGCAACCGCCATGATGCCGAACATTTCCGGGATCAGCAGGCGCGTCAGGATCAGGCTGCTGGCGATGCGCAGCACCTGCAGCAGGACATACCCCATCATCGACCAGCCGGCCGCCCGCATGATGATATTGCGGAAACGCGGCTGCGCCTCGACCGAAGGAGCGGGCGAGCCGAGCACACCCGCAGGACCGGAAGGTTCGCCATTCCAATCGGGAGAAACTGTTGCTTCGACCACCGCGGGCTCCTTATTTCACTACTCTATTGGCCTGGTTTTGCGTCTGGGAAAGATGTCGCGACGGCGGCCCGCCCAATGGCAAGGCCACGAGCGTGGGCGACGGCATCGAAACGGATTGCAGGGGAACGTTACGCAAGCTCGATCACCGGTTTCTGGGCAACGGTTTTGCTTTGAAGCGGCTGCGCCGGTACGGCGTCCTTTGACTTCCGTTTTTCCACCGCCTCGGCAACGATTGCGCGCATGCGCTCGGCGAGCACGCGAACATAAGGATCGAGCACCATGCTGTCGTGATCTCCCGGCACCTCGGAGACATTGAGTTGCACGACATGCTCGCTCCAGCCGTTGTCGGAAAGCAGGATATCGCGGTTCTCCTTGAGGCAGCGTCCGCCGCTGAGCCGGTAGAAGATGGCGGGCTTCGGTCGGAACAGCGTCACCGCTCCGGCATAGGGTTTCACCTGGTATTGATGAGCCGCCCGCCTGAACGCCACCTCGATCTTCTCGTTGTTGAAATGCTCCGTCGGGCCGGCCTGATGCTCCGCCTCCTGCTTGGCGCGGCCGTTCATCTTGTCGTGCAGACGGTCCTGGAGATACTTGGCGAGATAATTGGCTTTATGCCGGCGGATATCCTGCAGTTTCATGGTAATACGGTCGCGCAGATCCAGCCCCGGTTGCCGCGGCAGCGGCGTGTCCAGCATCAACACATGGGAAACCTCTTCTCCCGCCTCCTGAAGTTGTCGGGCCATTTCGAAGGCGGTTATGCCGCCACCCGAATAGCCGGCGAGAAGATAGGGGCCGTTGGGCTGAACGGTGCGGATTTCGGCGATGTAATCGACCGCCATTTGCTCGAAAGTCGCATGCGGCTCGTGATCTCCGTAGAGACCGCGAGCCTGCAATCCGTAGACTGGCCTGTCCGCCCCCATGGTCATAGCCAGATGGCGAAGGTTCAGGACATTGCCGAACATGCCGGCGCAGATGAACAGCGGGGTTGCTTTTGCATTCTTACCGGGGTTCATCAGTACCAGATGAACCGGCTTTGCCGTCGTCGTCGGCAGGCTCCCCGCGAGCTCGGATCCTGCGGCTTCGCCTCCATCCGGCAGTTCCACAGCGATGCGCTCCGCACATTGGGCAATCGTCGGCGCCTCGAACAGCGTCGAGATCGGCAGGTCGAGCGCGTATTGCTTCTTGATCATCCGAAACAGTCGAACTGCAATCAGCGAATGCCCGCCCATGTCGAAGAAACTGTCGTGGATGCCGACCTTGGCGATGCCGAGGAGCTCCCGCCAATAGCCGGCCAGCGTTTCCTCGATCGGGTTGCGGGGCTCGACGAACTCGCTTTCGAGGTCCGGCCTCTCGAAATTGTCCCCAGACGGCGTCGCGGTTTCGGCAGAGGCCGCGATCCATTCGCGCAGAGTTTCGAGATCGATCGAACTGATGATCGGCTGAGGTTCGGAAGTGGCGAGCGCGCGTTGCAGCGCCGAAAAACCCTCCAACGGAAGAATGCCGTTGCGCACCTGGGTGCCGAGCTTCAGCATCGCCGGAGACAGGGGGGCATGTTTCGGTTTCGCAGCAGCCGGTGCATCCGCCTGGGGTGCGAGACCGAGCGCAAGATCGTTCTCCAGCCTGCGCATGACGAATTTTTCGGCTTCGAAGACAACATTGCCGCCGGGGTCAGTAATCGTCACGTCGAAGGCCGCATAACCCTCGCCGAAATCGTTGCTGTCGGCGAGCCTGACGATGCTGATGATTTCGGCCGGCAGCGGCTCGTGAAGGACCACCCGGCCATAGGTTGCCGGCGCCCAAAGCGAGGTCTCGGCGTCGTAGTCTTTGGCAAGTTCCATGGCAAAGCCGGTCGCAATGTCGAGCAGGCCCGGGTGCAGCAGAACGCCTTTCGAAAGATCATCCGCATAGGAGGGGTCCAGTTTCAGCTCCGCAATCGCCTTGCCGCTTCCGATCGCCATGGAGCGCAACACCGACCAGCGGGGGCCGAAGCGAATATGCTTCTCCTGGACAGCACGAAGCGCGCTGCCGCCTCCGGCAACCCGTGTCTCGTCAAACGAAGAGGCTATAGTGGCGATGTCGATGGTCTCGTGCCTCTGTTGCGGCTGCGGCTTGAGGACGGCTTCGGCGTGCTTGACGAACAGCGCATCCTCGCCATCCGCCGGGCCCGCCAAAACCATGACGCGAAAATGCTCCGCCACCGGTTCCAGCCGGACGCGAACGGCTTTCATCTCTCCGTCGCTAAAGACAAGCGGTCTCAGAAATACGAGGTCCGCCACTTCCGCTGCAAACGGAAGTCCGTATTCCCGAGACGCCTGTGTAATCAATTCCAGATAGCCCGTACCCGGCATGACCGCCTGACCGGACAGAAGACGATGCTCGTCAAGCATCCATTCCGTCTCGGGGCTGACCAGCGCCTCGAGCCAGGGCAATCCCGTCTCGTCCTCTTTCCAGTGATGGAAGAACGGACCCGCTGCCGGGCCGGCAACCGGCCTGATCCATCCGCCGCCTTCCGACGCGCCAAGCGCTCGTGCCGCAAGACCGACTTCGTTCCAGACGCCCCAGTGCAGCGCGACGGTAGCGCGGTCGGTGCGATGGGAGCGGCTCTGCGCGAAGGCATTGAGATAGGCGTTGGCGGCGACGTAATCGACCTGTCCCGCCCGCACCATGTCGGTGCTGGTGGAGGAGAACATCAGGAAGAAATCGAGCGCGACGTTTTCGAATGCCGCATCCAGTACGGTCGTACCGAGAACTTTCGGCGTCAGCACCGTGTCGATACTGTCGCGGGTTTTGGTCTGGATGAGGCCGTCATCGATCGCGCCGGCCGCATGGAAGACACCGTTGATTTCCCCGAAACGGGAAAGCGACGTCTCGACCGCCCGGCTCATCTGCTCCGGATTACTGACATCGCCGACGAGATAAAGGACCTCCGCGCCCTCGTCTTCGAGCCTCCGGATCGCCGAAATCGCGCGCCGCACTCCGTCGTGGCCGTGGGTGCGATCGTAGAATTCCCAATTTTCGCGCGGCGGAAGAACCAGGCGGCCGACAAGCACGATCCGCGCCTGGAACTGGCTCGCGAGCTCGTCCGCAAGTGCCAGAGCGACGTCGCTCAAACCACCGGAGAAGAAATAGACGCCGCCTTCACGCAGTTTCGCCTGCTCGGATGACACTTCTTTTAATGGCAACCGCTGATGGATCTGCGACCAGCGCCGACCTTTACGCAGCGCCACCACTTCCGACCCCGGCTTGGCGTGCAGATCTTCCCAGAGCTGCTCGGTCAATGGCGCCAGGTCCACGGCATCCTTTTTCTCTGCCGAACGAGCAAAAGCGAAACGCTTGCTGTTCCGCTCAGCCCTGGACGGCAGATCGATATCGATCACCTTGACCGTCGCACCGCTCATCTCTTTCGGTAGCACTAGGCCGGGACCGAGAACGGTCGCCTTTTCGGGATAGGACAAGGGCTCGCCCGAAACCTGCTGCATACCGTTGGTGATAACGGTGAAATGTATGTCCGGAACGCTGGCGGCATCCCCCAGAGCCTGGGCGAGATGCAGCATGCTGTCGAAGCCGCACTCCTGGTTTCGATGGAAGAAGTTCGAGCCGGGCCGGAAGGTTTCCGCCTGGGTCAGAAGCCACATATGCACGATCCGCGACGGCAGTCCGCCATCGCCGACAAGTCCCGCAACAAGGGCGTCATATCCCGCACGCCCCAGTTCCGGGCAGAGCATATAATCCTCGGCGCTACGGCGAATGAAAGCATCGCCCAGCGACACCGTCACGACGCGGTGTCCTACCGTCCTCAGCGCATCGACCAGCCGCGCGCCGACGCCGGTATCATCGAGGAAGAACAGCCAGGATTGCGCCTCTTTCTCGGCACCGAGTTCGTAATCCGCAAGCGTCTGCTTCCAGGAGGGACGATAGCCCCAACGTGCGATATCCGGTTCCTTCGAAAGGACAGGCTCGGCGCTTTTGCCTCTCTCATTCGCTCCGGCACGGTCTATAAAGAAGCGCTTGTGCTGGAATGGATAGGCAGGCAGCCGGACCCGGCGCGGCGAACGGCCCTGCCAAAGGCGGTCTATGTCGACATCGAGCCCGGTCGCCCAGGCCCGTCCGACGGCCGAGAGGAAATAAAGCCGATCATCGCCGGCCTCGTCCGGATGCGGCAGGCTGTTGATCACCTGGTTTGCGGGGATCGACCCTTGCGCCTTCGTCAGTGACGACAGAACCCGCCCGGGGCCGACCTCGATATAGATCCGTCCGGGTTCGGCCGAAAGCGCGGCCATGCCGTGCGCGAAATGGACGGTCGAACGAAGGTGGCCAACCCAGTACATCGGATCGGTTGCCTCTTCGGCGCTGAGCGGCAGGCCTGTACGATTCGAGAGGATCGGAATTGCCGGCGCGCGAAGGGTTATACCGCGCAGAAAAGTCTCGAAGGCTTTGAGGATGGGCGTGACCAGCCGCGAATGAGCGGCGATATTGATCGGCACCCGTGTCGCATCGATGCCCTGCGTCACCAGGAATTCCCGGAATGCGTCGAGATCCTCGTTGAGGCCGGACACGACGCAAAGCGACGGCGCATTGACCGAAGCAATATCGAGCGATGACGGCAGCAGTTCGGAAAGCCGGTCGTGATCGAGCGGCACGCTCATCATGCCGCTCGGCTGGATCGTCTCGAACAGTTTCCCGCGCAGGTGCACGAGATTGACGGCGTCCTTGAAGGACATCACGCCGGCAACGCAGGCCGCGGCGTTCTCGCCCATGGAATGACCGATCAGCGCCTTCGGCTTCACACCCCAATCCATCCAGAGGCGGGCCAAACCGACTTCGGTGATCAGGATGGCCGGAAGCTGGAGCGACGGGCGGAGAAAGGCTTTTGCGGTCGCGGCCGTATTTTCCCCGAGCCAGGTGGCGCGGATCTCCTTTGCCGCATCGCTCGGCAGATGGGAAAGCCCCTCTTCGACGATCAGCCGGAATGTCTGATCCTCCTCGTAGAGCCGCTTGGCCATGCCGACATATTGCGCGCCGCCGCCCGGAAACAGGAAAATAGCACCGGCGTTGTTCGGCACCGGCTGATGAACGAAACCGCGGCCGCCGGGGTTCGCGAGGACCGCGACGGCGTCCTCACGGCCACGGACGGCGACCACCATGCGATGGTCGAAATGTTTGCGGCCGTGCTGCAGAGTAAAGCTGACGTCGTCAAGCGAAAGGCCGGGCTGGTTTGACATCGCCAAACCGAGCCGCTCGGCCGCCTGGTCGATCGTCTTGCGCTGGCGGGCCGAAAGGAACAGCAGCATCGGATCGCAATCGGCACCGGCCTGCGCGTCACTTTTGACCACATCCGGCACATAGCGGGTCGGAGCCTGCTCGATGATGGCATGCGCATTGGTGCCGCCGACGCCGAGCGAGTTGACGGCCGCCCGGCGAGGGCCCGGCGCATGCGGCCATTTCACCAGCTTGTTGTTGACCCGGAACGGGCTCTTTTCGAAATCGATCGAGGGATTGGGGCGCTCGAAGCCGAGCGTCGGCGGAATCTCCCCCTCGTTGACGGCAAGCGTCGCCTTGATGAGGCCGACGACGCCCGCTGCTGTATCGAGATGGCCGATGTTCGATTTGACCGACCCGACATGGCAGAAGCCGGTCCGGTCGGTGCTCTGCCTGAAGGCCGCCGTCAGCGCCTCGATCTCGATCGGATCGCCGAGGAACGTACCCGTGCCATGGCACTCGATGTATTGAATAGTGTCGGCATCGACACCTGCGAGACCTTGAGCCTCCAGAACCGCCTCGGCCTGCCCGCTGACGCTCGGGGCCAGATAACCCGCCTTGCTGCCGCCGTCGTTGTTGACGGCCGTGCCCTTGATCACGGCATGGATCACATCGCCGTCGCGGAGCGCATCCGAAAGCCGGCGCAGCACGACTACCCCGACACCGCTGCCGAAAACAGTCCCGGCAGCGCGATGATCGAAGGGCCGGCAATGCCCGTCGGGCGACAGGATCTCACCTTCCTGGAACGTGTATCCGCGCCGATGCGGGAACTCGATCGTCACCCCGCCGGCAAGCGCCATGTCGCACTCGCCTGAAATCAGGCTCTGGCAGGCATAGTGCACCGCGACCAGCGACGTCGAGCAGGCGGTCTGGACGTTGACGCTCGGACCGCGCAGGTCGAACGTGAAGGAGGCGCGAGTCGCCAGGAAATCCTTGTCGTTGCCGGTATGGCGCAACAGAAACATGCCCACCTGATCGATCAGGTTGCGATTGCTGCAGACGTTGAAATAGAAGTAGCTGCCCATGCCGCAGCCGGCGAAGATACCGACCGGGCCGGGCTGATTGTTCGGCGTCCGGCCGGCATCCTCCATGGCTTCCCAGGCACATTCCAGGAAATGGCGGTGCTGGGGGTCCATGATCGCCGCCTCCTTCGGGTTCAGACCGAAGAATTCCGCGTCGAACATTTCCATATCGGGAAGATCGGCGCCGCGTGGAACGTAGTTGGGATGATGGAGCCGCTCGGGATCTTCGCCTTCGGCGATCAGGTCCTCCGGCGAAAACGTGCGGACGGACTCGACGCCGTCTCGCAGGTTCTGCCAGAATTCCGAAACATTGCGCGCACCCGGCACTCTCAAAGCCATGCCGACGATCGCAATATCGCCGGCACTGACCTGGTTAGACCCCTCAAGCATCGATACCGTCCCAACCCGCGGAGGTCGGCCCGATGACATCACCCCAATGAGCCATTGGCCTCGTTCCGCTTCCATTGAAAAACCGCGAGCGCAAACCCGCATTCTCAATGTGCTTCCAGCTAAGAAGCAATCGCAATTACTCCTTTGGAAACCATCATCATCCGTATGGGGGAGAGGCAGGTAAGGCCCGCGATTCAGGCTTAGCCGCGATCATCCGCATGGGTGGTGAGGCGCATGTTGAGTTTTATACCGCCCCCCGTTTCTATCGAAGTGCCTGGAACAGCAACGAGTGGGGACAAGCTTTATGGGCGAATTGAAGTGTGTTTTGATCGGTGGCGGACTATTGCTGGTTCAATGCGCTGAAATTCTGCGGGGGCGCGGACACAAGATCCAGGCCATAGCGACCTCCAATGGATCGGTTCGAAACTGGGCGATGGCCCAGGACATTCCGGTCATAACACCCGAAGGCGATTACGCCGCCCAGCTGACGCAATATGACTACGACTGGCTGTTCAGCATCGCCAACCTGAAAATGGTCCCGGATGCGATCTGGCAGCACGCGCGCATCGGCGCCACCAATTTTCATGACGGCTTGCTGCCGGACATGGCCGGTCTCAACACACCCGCCTGGGCAATCCTCGAAGGTCACGAGCGGCACGGCATCACCTGGCACGCAATCACCGAAGGTATCGACGAAGGCGATATCTATGCGCAGCAGCATTTCGAGATCAGCGCGGACGAGACGGCGCTGACGCTGAACACCAAATGCTTTGAAGCAGGGATTGCGACTTTCTCCGAGGTGCTCGGCGACATCGAGCGCCGTACCCTGATCCCCCACCGCCAGGATTTTAAGAGCCGCACCTATTACGAGCAGCTCAAGCGTCCTCCGGCCGCCGGCACCCTCGATTTTACCGCTTCGGCAAGTGAGCTTTCGCGCCTGGTGCGCGGCCTGGATTTCGGCGCGACCTATCTCAACCCGCTGGCAACGCCAAAGGTCCAGTTTGGCAACGACGTCTTCACCGTCAGAAATCTTCGCGTCCTCGACGGCGAACTGAACGGCGAACCCGGCCTGGTCCTCTCGGTCGGCGCCCATGGCGTGACGGTCGGCACCGCGGACATGCCGGTCCTGCTCGAAGCCATCCGCAAGGACGGCGCCAGGCAGGTGGTCCTTTCCTCGGTGCTGCGCCCCGGCGACCGGCTGCCGCTTATGAACGACCGCGAGAAGGACACGTTATCGCAAGCGGTTTCCACTCTTGCGCGACATGAAGGCTTCTTCCGCCGCATGCTCGAAACCAGCACCGATATCACGCTACCCTATGTAAAAGCGCCAGAAGTCGGCCAGGTACCGGATATTCGCACCATCCCCCTGCCCTTTACCGGACAGCTTTCACGGCAGGAACGGGTTGCGCTGACGGCAGCCTTCCTGAACCGTCTTTCCGGTCAGCCGACGTTCGACCTCGCTTATACGAACGACAGGCTGATAGACCTTGGTGCCCGCCACCCCGGCTATTTCGCCAAGTCCATTCCGCTGCGGATCGACGCCTCGGGGCAGGTCTCGGTCGAGGACCTGCTCGGGCATGTCGACCGGTTGCTCAACGTGCTGGACGAACGCCAGGGTTATTGCCGCGATCTTGTCGACCGTTATCCCGGCCTGATCGCGGCTGAGCTGACGGTCGGTATCGCGGACATCTCCAATCCGGCGCTCACCGATGAAATCGACGGCTGCGCCCTGACCTTCCGGCTTGGCGAGACGAGGGCCGACCTCGTCTACGATCGGGCGCGCGTCGATGAACGGCAGGCGCAGGATCTGGCGACGGCATTTGCGATCCTGGCCTCGGCGTTCGAGGACCACGCGACGTTGCTGCAGGACCTGCCCTTGATGTCGAACGCCGACAGGAACATGGTCCTCTTCGACTGGAACCGGACTGAGCGGGTATACGATACGACCGCCTGCGTCCACCAGCTTATCGAGCGGCAGGTCGACCGGACGCCGGATGCCGAAGCCCTGGCATTCCACGGCCGTTCCCTTTCTTATCGCGAGATGGACGAGCGGGCGAACCGCATCGCGCAAGCGCTGGTCGCTCAGGGCGTCGGCCCGGACGTCACTGTTGGCCTGTACCTGCCGCGTTCGCTCGACCTTGTCGTCGGAGCGCTTGCGATCATGAAGGCGGGCGGAGCCTATATTCCGCTCGACCCGCATTTTCCAGCCGATCGCCTCGCATTCATGATCAAGGATAGCGGCGCCAAACTGGTTCTGACCGAGCGGCGGCTGGCAAAATCCGAGACGCTTGATGGCACCGATTTCCTGTGTGTCGAAGATATCCTGAGAAGCCAGGCCGCAGCCGATCGCCCGGCAACCGACGTGACTTCCAGCAATCTTGCCTATGTCATCTATACGTCGGGCTCGACTGGCCTGCCGAAGGGCGTGATGCTCGAGCATCGCAACGTGGTCAACTTCTTCGTCGGCATGGACGACCGGGTGCCGCGCTCCGCCGATCGTCGCAATGTCTGGCTGGCCGTCACCAGCCTCTCTTTCGATATTTCCGTTCTGGAACTCTTCTGGACCCTTGCCCGCGGCTTCAAGGTCGTCATCCATTCCTCAGAAGTCATCGAAGCCAAGGCAAAGGGCGCGTCTTCCGCCGGGAGAGGCACGCATCTGGATTTCGGCCTCTTCTACTGGGGCAATGACGGCGGAGTTGGTCCGGACAAATACCGTCTGCTGATCGAAGGTGCGAAATTCGCTGATGCAAATGGGTTCGATTCCGTCTGGACGCCGGAGCGCCATTTCCACGCCTTCGGTGGCCCCTATCCGAACCCGGCCGTTACCGGAGCGGCGGTCGCGGCGGTCACCAAAAACCTTTCGATCCGCGCCGGCAGTTGCGTTTTGCCGCTCCATCATCCGGCGCGCGTCGCCGAGGAATGGGCAGTCATCGACAATCTCAGCAATGGGCGCGTCGCACTTGCCTTCGCCTCCGGCTGGATGCCGGAGGACTTCGTGTTGCGGCCCGAAAACGCACCGCCGAAGAACAAGGCGAGCCTGACCCGCGACATCGAGGTCGTCCGCAAATTGTGGCGTGGCGACAGCGTCGATTTCGATTTCGGCGCCGGCACGGTCGCAGTCGTGACCCAGCCGCGGCCGGTCCAGAAGGAACTCCCTGTCTGGCTAACCACCGCCGGCAATCCGGAAAGCTATCGGGAAGCCGCTCGGCTCGGCGCCAACGTGCTCACCCACTTGCTCGGCCAGTCGGTCGACGAGCTTGCGGAAAAAATCCGAATCTATCGGCAGACGCTCACCGAGACCGGCCGCGACCCCGCCGATTACAAAGTCACGCTAATGCTGCACACCCTGATCGGCGAAGATCGCAACGAGGTGCGGGATCTGGCGCGCGGCCCGATGAAGGAATACCTGCGCAGCGCAGCCGCTCTCATCAAGCAATATGCCTGGGCGTTTCCGGCCTTCAAGAAGCCACAGGGCATCGCCCAGCCGATGGATATCGACCTCCAGTCGCTCGCGCCCGAGGAGATGGATGCCATCCTGGAATTCGCCTTCCTGCGTTATTTCGAAGACAGCGGCCTGTTCGGCACGGTCGAGGATGCGCTGGAAAGGCTGGATCAGGTCAAGGCGGCCGGCGTCGACGACATTGCATGCCTCATCGATTTCGGCCTGGCCGACCATATCGTCATGGAAAGGCTGCCGCTGTTGGCCGAAGTGGTCAAGATGAGCAAGAATCCCGTCAGCGAAGAGACCGGAGATGGTTTTGCAGAAGAGATCCGCAAGCATCGGGTTACCCATCTGCAATGCACGCCCTCGATGGCCCGCATGTTCATGATGATCGACGAGGATCGCGCAGCGCTCAGCGACGTCAGGCATCTCTTCCTCGGCGGCGAGGCGCTGCAGGGGTCGCTTCTCGCAGCCTTGCGAACCGTCACCGATGCGACGATTGAAAACATGTACGGCCCGACCGAGACGACAATCTGGTCTTCGACATTCACGGCCGGCCCATCGACAGGCGTCGTGCCGATCGGCCATCCGATCGCCAATACCCAGCTCTATGTGCTCGACAATGCCTATAATCCGGTGCCGCCCGGCGATGTCGGCGAACTCTATATCGGCGGCGACGGCGTCGCCCGCGGATATCACAACCGCGAACAGCTCACGCAAGAACGCTTCCTGCCCAACCCGTTCATGGAAGGCCGGATCTATCGAACCGGCGACCTTGCTCGCTTCGACAGGAACGGCGTCCTGCATTTCCTCGGCCGTACCGATCATCAGGTAAAGATCCGCGGCCATCGCATCGAACTTGGCGAGATCGAAGCGCGGATCGGCACATTCGCCGGCATCCGCGAGGCGGTCGTGGTCGCTCGCAAGGACAACCCCGGCGACGTGCGCCTGGTAGCCTATATCCGCACCGACGGGACGTCCGTCTCCGAACAGGATCTGCGTGCCTATATCGCCGAAACTCTGCCCGATGCGATGATACCATCGCATTTCGTGACGATGGAGGCCTTCCCGCTGACGCCGAACGCCAAGGTGGATCGCAACAAGCTGCCGGCTCCGACGGAAAAGGTCCAGTCCACGCCCGCGACGTTCATAGAACCGTCCAACAGTCTGCAGCGCGACATCGGCGAGGTCTTCAGCCGCGCGCTTGGGCTCGAAAAGGTGGGCATCTTCGACAACTTCTTTGCACTCGGAGGACATTCGCTGCTCGCTGTGCAAGTTCATCGCGAAATGAAGGCAAAGCTGGCACCGGATCTGACGATCACCGACCTCTTCCGTTTCCCGACAGTTGCCCTTCTGGCCGACCATATCGCCGGCAAGGGTAAGGCCGATATCCAGTTGAGCAGGGTGGCCGAGCGAGCCGCATTGCGCCGCAATGCGATGGAACGGCGCCCGACGCTGGTTCGCGTGGAAACGAAGGTCTAGCTATGCTGCTGGAAGGCATATTCGACCCTTCCGTGTCGGTCGCCGAATCCGACCTGTTCGGCGACGTTTCAAAACTCTATCCCGAAGAGAGAACGGCGATCGCCACGGCGGTGAAGAGCCGGCAGCAGGAGTTCACCGCCGGCCGCACCTGCGCCAGGCGGGCCATGGGTCATCTGGGCCTGCCAGATATGGCCATCCCCGTGGGGTCCGATCGTGCGCCGATCTGGCCGGCCGGCATTGCCGGAAGCATCAGCCACTCCACCACCCGCTGCGTCGCAGCCATCGGCCGCCATTCGGACGGCATCAAGGCTCTCGGACTCGATCTTGAGGAAGCGACGCCGCTTGACGACACCTATGCGCAGGAGATCTGCACACCGCGCGAGCGACAGTGGCTCAACCGGCAGCAATGGGGCACTCGCGGACGATTGGTGAAGGCGATCTTCAGCGCCAAGGAATGCACTTACAAATGCCAATACGGCCTGACGCGCACGATGTTCGGCTTTGAGGCGATCCGCATCGAATTGAACCTCGCCGACGGGCACTTCGCCGCTTATTTCGAGATCGATGTCCCGCCCTTCAGGACTGGTGACCGGCTTGTGGGCCGGATCAGGCTGCGCGACGGATATGTCGTCGCCGGCATGATCATCCGCTGAAGCATCGGCCGTAGCCTGCTCGGCCCCTGGCCCAGGCCGCCAACCGCCAAGAACGACGCAGTTCAAGCCCGTTTCAGCATGAGGCAGCCGGCCGGAAGCCAGTGGCGGCATTTTGCCGTAGCCGGCTGCATTCACTCGATCAATAACCATTTTGGCACGAAGAACAGGCTTCAATTGACCCACCTGCCATCAAATGGGCGTAGATAGGTTCGACCTGATCCTACCTGCCCCAAAATAGGATGAGCCCGCGCTCACTCGAACTGTGTAGCGTGGTCAGCTTAGAACGCTCGGCCCTCCCGTTATGATTGACTCCTTGAGACGCTATCGTCGGAGGGAAGTCATGCAACAGGACATACTGGTCGCCGCAGCATTGTTATTGTCCGTCGTTGTCCTTGTTCCGACTGTCTTTTTCGCGATTGAATGTCTCGCGGGAAGCATCGGCCGGCAGAGCACACCGCCGCGTCAGAACGGCCGACGACCGCAAGTCGCGGTTCTTGTCCCGGCGCACAACGAAGAGCTTCAGATCATTGGCACCCTGCAGAGCATCCAAAGCCAGATGCGCGATGGCGATCGGCTGGTCGTCGTGGCGGACAACTGCAACGATCTCACCGCCTCGCTGGCGCGCGAAGCGGGCGCGGATGTCATCGTACGGTTCGATCCGCTTCGCCGCGGCAAGGGCTACGCCCTCGACGCCGGCGTCAGGTATCTCGGCCTGCTGCCGCCGGACGTGGTCGTCATTGTCGACGCCGATTGCTGGCTGGAACCGGGCGCGCTCGATAACCTCGCCCTCATGGCCGCGGCAACGAACGGACCCGTGCAATCCCGCTATCTGATGTTCGCGCCGCCGGACGCAAGCATCAACCTCGCGGTTTCCGAATTCGCATTTCTCCTGAAGAACCGGATCCGGCTTCTTGGACTGGCTAAACTCGGGCTTCCTGCGCAATTGACCGGCTCGGGCATGGCATTTCCCTGGGCCGTCCTGCGTGACGCCGCACTTGCGAACGGCGATCTGGTCGAAGACATGAAGCTTGGGCTGGACCTCGCGCGGATCGGCCACGCTCCGCTTTTTTGCGATGCCGCAGCCGTAAGCAGCAGGTTTCCGTATTCGAAGAAAGGCCTAGAAACACAAGCCTCCCGATGGAACGCGGGCCGCTTGGCGTTAGCGGCACACCTTTTCTCGGCCTTGCTTGACGGCAACACGTTGCGGAACAGGGCCTATCTGGCGCTCGTCGTTGATGCGCTCATACCGCCGCTGACATTGCTGGCAGCGCTTCTCCTGCTCTCACTGTTTCCGGCAGTCTTCCTCGCGACTTCGGGAATTGCGATCGCGCCGTTGGCTATCTCGATCATCAGCATCCTGGCTTTCGATATCGCGCTGTCGGTAGCCTGGTGGCGTCACGGCAGACGCGCGCTTCCCATGCATGCCATGGCTGACATCCCCGGATACATCTTCAAGAAACTGAGGCTCTATCCGCGCCATGTCATCGAAGCCGGCGGGGCCACCTGGATCAGAACTGATCGAACCAGGGTCCACTGATCCGGGGCGAGAGGGGCATTCCCCTTTCGGAAAGTCGGCTCAGGACGCGGGGTCCGGGACGGCCTTGGCCTCCGTCAGGTTCGTCTTTGTCGCTGAGAGTTTCTGAGCAATATGCTCTGCAACACGCAAGGCGTTCGCGGCGACCGTGAGGCTTGGATTGGCCCCTCCGCTGGTCGGAAAGAACGAAGCATCGACGACATAGAGATTGTCCAGGTCGTGCACGCGGTTGTTGGTATCCAATACCGCAGTAGAGGGATCCGAACCAAACCGGCATGTGCCACAGGCATGGCCGTAGTTGAGGTTGACTTCGGAACCGAGCATCATCATCCGGTGCCACTTGAATGCTGTCCGGTATAGTTTGCGGAATGCCTGCATTCTTTGCCGCAACTCGGTATGGATGGTATATTCGAAATACATCCTGGCCGGATCTTCCGGATCGGGCCTGACGCGATTTTCGGGATAAGGCAGATCCTCGAGGATAGAGGTGAATATCGTCGCATTGCCTGAGATAAGGGCGCCGATCATCGCCGGGATGCGCATGAAGGGCTTCAGCGGCTTCAGCCAGATCCAGCCATTCCGGTCGATCAGCGATTTCAGGAAGTGAAGCACGTTGTTGGCGGTCGCCGTCAGACCCGTGGACTGGATGACGCCCAGCTTGAGGCCTTGATATTCGTAGAAATCGCGAAGACCGATAGCCTTTCCCGGCTCTGAAACACGGGTTCTGCCGCGAGGCCAGACAGCGAAGAAATCAGACGCGTGGAACATCAGATTGCGCCCCACGAGATCCGACGTGTTGGCAAGGCCGTTCGGCCAGAACTCGTTCGTGGAATTAAGAAGCAGCAAAGGCGTTGAAAGCGCGCCGGCGGCGAGCACATAGAGCTTTGCGACGATCGCCAGCTCGTTCCCGTTCTTCCGGCAAGACAATTGCGTGACCGCCCGGTCATCGGCCGAGATCTTTTCCACACTGCACTGATCGATGATCATCGCATTGCCCGTCGCGAGCGCCGGCTCGACGAATGCCCGCCGTGCGTCCTGCTTGCAGGACTTGTGACAGATGAAGCCGCCGCATTGGCTACATCCGTCGATATATCGACAGGCCGTGTGAACCCGATAGGGATGCATTCCATTCGACTGCGCGGAGTCGAAAAAGTGCTGGTCGCATCGGGTCATGGCGGGAGGCTCGATGACATCAGATTGCGGCTGCAGCGGGTCCTGGCTGCCGCGAACGTGCAGAAGGCCTTCCGCCTTGCGGTAAAAAGGCTCCAGATTTTCGTAACCGATCGGCCAAGCCGACTTGCCGGACTTGTCGACGATTTTGAAGTCGCTTGGGGAAAACCGTTCGAGCGCTGCAGCATAGATGAGCGTCGAACCGCCGACGCCGCAACCGAGTGCAGGAAAGAAGCGCACGGGATGGGCATCCACCGTGCCGGAAATCTGCTGCGGCCACCGGCCATTTCTCAGGCGTTTCGTTTCATCCGGACTGTCAGGATCATCAGCTTCATCCTGCGGGAACTCAGCCAGACCTTTTTCGATGAAAAGGACGCGATATCCGGCGGCTGCCAAAGCGTATCCCATTGCCGCCCCGCCCATTCCGGCGCCGACGATGGCAACGTCCCATTCAAATTCCATCCACACCCCCAACTCAAAACAAAGGGCTGTGGCGATAAGCCTTCAGCCGGCAGGACCCCTCCGGCGGCTGAGCCCCAATATCCAAAATTGCTGCTAATGTTCATTTTCATCGGCAGAGCAAGACAGTCCCGCCTTCTCGTTCAAAATATAAAATTGATCTATACCATTTAACTTAAGTCAAAATAAAATTACCTCGGAAATCTCGAAGGCAGATTCAACCCTATAGAGGAAAGATTGTATTCAATCGGTCCAGCAACAAAAGTAGGTAATAGGGAGATCATTCTTAGGAGGTAGGCTGGATACATTGTGCCCACCCTCTCCTCGGCTATACTCTTATCGCTGGTAGGGGTTTTTTAACGATGATCACACCATTCGAGCCGAAGATTGGAAATGATTACATCTCGTATGAGCAGAAGTCTCAACGCGGGGGGCCTGAATATCATGTTATCGCCTATGTGGCTGCCGCTGCCGACTTCATCTATCTTCTCGGAGCGACCGGCGTCGGTTTCACGGGTTATCAATATGCCGTTTTCGGATCTGCGCCCGATCCGTCGCTCTTTATCGGGATCGGCCTAGTTCTATCGACGATCTTCGTGCTCGCAATGCACAGCGCGCAGGCCTACAGCCCGGAGAGCATTCAGCTCCTGCGGCCACAAATCCGGCTGATCTGCATTCTGATTCCAAGCGCTCTCGCTTTCCTGCTGACGGTCATTTTCTTTTTGAAAATCGGCACGACCTTCTCGCGCGGAGCGATCTTGATGACAGCTGTCATCTCTCTGTCCGGGCTGATCTGCACCCGCCTGTTCTGGCACTGGTATCTGCCGTCGGCAGCGGCTGCGGCGTCCTTCAAGATGAAACGAGTACTCCTGATCTGTCATGAGGAGTTTTCAGCGGAACACTGGCAGCATAAGGCGGCCGCAAGCGGTATGACACTCGTGCAGGTCCTCCGCCTCTCGGATGAAAATCTGTTGCCCGTGAACGCTCTGCAGAGACTGGGGCAGAGCGAGACCGACAACATCGACGAGGTATTCATCATCTGGCGGGACCCGAATGTCTCCAAGCTCGAATTCTACCTCGGAGAACTCAGACGCTCTGCATCGCCGGTCAATGTCATCTTCGATGGCGTCGTCGGCCGGCTTACCAGTGCTCCGGCCCGCAAGATCGGCGGCATGACAGCATTCCAGACGCAGCGGCCGCCGCTGAACCTTTACGAACGCGGCACCAAGCGCGCGTTCGACATCATCTTCTCGCTATTGGCCATCCTCTCGCTGTTTCCGTTGTTGCTCGTCGTGGCGATCGCCATCAAATGCGATTCCAGGGGTCCTGTTCTGTTCAGGCAGGTCCGCAAAGGATATGGCGGCCGCTCGTTCCGAATTTTGAAATTCCGCAGCATGACCGTCATGGAAGATTCTGCCGATATTCGCCAGGCAACCAGGGACGACCCCCGCGTCACGAGGATCGGGGCCATCATCCGCGCTTCGAGTATCGATGAGTTGCCGCAACTCTGGAACGTCCTCCGAGGCGAGATGTCGATCGTCGGCCCCCGTCCGCACGCGCTCGCCCACGACGAACTCTATGATGCGCAGATCGCCAAATATGCCTTCAGGCGGCATGTCAAACCCGGGCTGACCGGCTGGGCTCAGATCAACAATTGCCGCGGCGAGACGCCGAATATCGAGAAGATGGAAGAACGGATATTCCACGACCTCTGGTACATCAACAACTGGTCGTTCTGGCTCGATATGAAGATCGTCGTCCGCACCGCAATCGAGATCTGCGATTTCGGCAAGGTCTACTGATTCACTGCAAGATCGGAAGGCTTTAAGCCGATGGCAGCGCCGGGATGTGGGTGACATCCCGCATCCCGGCGGCCTCGATGAGGACTTCGCAGGGCGGTGCGTGGCTGATGAAATGGATTGGGCTGGCCGTCAGCCCGTAGGCGCCGCTGTTATGCACGGCAATGAGATCACCCTCTTCGATCCGCGGAAGCATCGCCCCGACGGCGAGCCGGTCGATCGAGGTGCAAAGCGGGCCGACGAGATTGACTTTTTCCGGTTCACCCTGCCCACCGACCTTGTGCATCGTATAGTTCCGATGCATCACCATTCCGAAATGACCGGAAGCCGGCAGGTGATTGTTCATGCCGCCATCGCAGATACCGATCCGCACGCCGCGTGATTCCTTGACCGAAATGACGCGCGTCAGAAAATATCCGGCCTCACCGACAAGATAGCGCCCAAGTTCGAGCACCAGCCGGGTCGCAGTAAATTGCGGCAACGCCTTGAGACCATCGAAATTCGCCGCGATGCCGGCAGCGACGGCAGTCAGGTCGAGCGGCAGATCGCCGTCATGATAGGGAATTCCGAGCCCGGAACCGAACACCAGTTTTTCCGGCTGCGGAATGTAAGCTTCGCAGACCTCCCGGAAAATGCCGATGAAGTTGCGATAGTTCTCGCAGATGGCTTCGGGCTTCAGGCACTGCGTGCCGGAATAGATGTGCAACCCGACGATCTTGAGATTGGGCAGGGCCGCGATCTCAGGCATGTCTCTCGCAACATCTTCCCAGTCGATGCCGAAGGCCGAAGGCCGGCCGGCCATCTGATCGCCAAACCCTTTGGGAACCGTGGTCGGAGCAATGCGGACGAGGACATGCTGGATACGCCCAAGTTCGGCGGCGATGGAATTGGCAAGTACGGCCTCGCGCACCGATTCCAGGATCAGTTCGCCAATGTCGCCTTCGATCGCCTCCCGGATTTCGAACTGCCGTTTTCCCGGACCTGTGAAACTGATGCGCGCGGCTTCCCATCCCGCTGCAAGAGCTGTCCTGAACTCGCCGATGGAGGAGACGTCGAGATATTCAGCCTGTCCCCTCATCAGGGAAAGCAATGCCGGATTGGGATTGCTCTTCGCGGCAAAGCTCAGCGCGAAACGCCCCTCGAAAGCTTGCCTCAGGAGCGCTGCCCGGCTTTCGATCGCCGATGCGAGATAAACATAGGAGGGGGTTCCGAATGATGCCGCCGCAGTCTGCAGCCAGACATCGAGCGCCGAAGAGTGGTTCATCAGGCGCTGGCTTCGGCAAAACGGATGATCCGGGACGGCGTATCGAAATTCTCGAGCGTCACGTCCTCGGCGCGGATGGCAAGGCCCGTCGTCTGCTCGACAAAGGCCAGCAGGTTCACCATCGAGACGGAATCGAGAAGCCCCGAGGAGAACAGTTCGCTCTCGCTGTCCGCATGGGCGATATTCAGGGATTCCCGCAGGTAACCAATCAATTTTCCATGGGTAAGGCTCATTGCAAGTTCTCCCTCGTTTCGGTCACCTTGACTGGGACTGCTGGCGGAGGCGCACTGAGGACAATTTCCCCGCCTTGCATGCATTCGCGGGAAAGGCGCACCACATCCGGTCGCGCCAGTTTGCCGCTCGACGTCCGGGGCATTCCTTCCGCCCACACATGGAACTGGCGCGGCACCATATAGGACGGCATCGCGCGCCGGCAATAACGCAGCAAGGCTTCCTCATCGAACTCGCCGATCGGCGTTATCGCCACATGCACGGTTTGCCCCAGTTCCTCGTCGTCGACACCGAAGGCGACTGCTTCCGCCACCACGCCGCTGCGGCAGACGAGATCCTCGATCTCATCGGGACTGACGCGGAAGCCGCTGGTCTTGATCATCGCGTCGTTACGGCCGATGAACCACAGGTCGCCATCGGCATCGATCCTGACGATATCGCCGCTATAGACGACCGGTTCGTCGCCGATCAGGTGCCAGAGCTCCGGACACGGCCTGATCTTTTGCTCCGTTACCTCAGGCTTGCCCCAATATCCAAGGCTCACAAGCGGGCCGCGGTGAACCAGTTCACCCTGTTCGCCGGGATAGGCGATGCCTTCGCCATGCTTGATGACATACACTTCGGCGCCGGGGATCGCCTGGCCGATCGCGCCCATCTTGCGGGTGAACTTCTGCGGCGAAAGATAGGTGGAGCGGAATGCCTCGGTCAGCCCGTACATCAGGTAGACATCCGCATCCGGGAAAACCCGCGGTATCTGCTCCAGGATATTAAGCGAAATCTTGCCGCCGGAATTGGTGATCCGCCTGAGCGCAGGAAATTCCACGGGGTTGTCTTTCAGCAGCCGCACGATCTGGCTCCAAAGCGGCGGCACGGCGGCGACGCCGGTCACCCGATGCCGCTGCATCGCCAGCACGATTTCAGTCGCCATCGGCACCGCCTGATGAACAACCGTGCCGCCCATCAGCATCATCGTCGTCAGCTGGTTCAGGCCATAGTCGAAGCTGTAGGGCAGGACGCTGAGCAGCCGATCGTCCTCCCTGAGGCCCAGATAGCGCGACACGGACCGGGCGCCGGCAACGATGTTACGATGGGTCAGCATCACGCCCTTCGGCATGCCCGTCGAACCGGATGTGTAGATGATCATTGCAAGTTCTGTGTCGAGGCGCGCAATTTCGTCGCCGGAAAAGTCTTCCGGAAGATGATCCCAAACATCGAATATGGTGTCGGCCGGCAATTTGCCTTTGACCAGGACATTGTCGACCGTGTCGGGTAGTTTGCGTGCGCCAAGCGCCTCGGCGACCCTTGCCTCGACGATCAGCAGGCGTGCGCCGCAGTCGTTGGCGACATATTCGAGCTGCTC
Source organism: Neorhizobium sp. BETTINA12A (assembly GCF_023006485.1). Lineage (NCBI taxonomy): Bacteria > Pseudomonadati > Pseudomonadota > Alphaproteobacteria > Hyphomicrobiales > Rhizobiaceae > Neorhizobium > Neorhizobium sp. BETTINA12A. The sequence continues at coordinate 21,006 of NZ_JALBGW010000025.1, read as the reverse complement.
GACCGTCCATTGCGTGTTGACGTTGACGATCACTCCACCGACCTTGGCGATGGCGAACATGGCGGTGACTTCTGCGATGCTCTTGCGCAGGTGCACGATCACCCGGTCGCCCGGCCGGATATTGCGGCTCTGAAGATAGCCCGCCAGCCGATCCACCTCGGCCACCACAGCGGCATAGCTCGCTGCACGATGACCGTCGATGATCGCCGGCTTGCCCGGCCTTGCATCAAGGTTGTCAGCCAGAAGCTGATAGAAGTTGGTGGTCAACGCGTTCATGGCAAACTCCTCCAGCGATGGGTGGATCAAGGGCCGGCATCAGCCTTGGTGTGCTCGCTCAAAAACGGGCCGAGGCGGGGATAGATCCTGGCCGGTGAGCCGACGACGATCGAATCCGACGGGACATCGGTGGAGACCGCCGTATTCGCTCCTATCCTCACCCGATCGCCGATCCGAATGTCGCCAAGAATGGTGGAATTTACGCCGATAAAGACGTCATCGCCGATCCTGGGTGCGCCGGCGCTCATGTTCGTGCCGATCGTGACATTGTGCATGATGCCGCATCGTTTTCCGATCACGACCGCCGGGTGGATCGAGATCGACCCCTCGACGTGGATGATGTGAAAACCCTCGCCAAGCATCACCTCGGCCGGGATCCACACGCGCGTCAGCGTTGAAACGACCATGTTGATCGCGCCGTAGATCTTCTGGAAGAACCGCCTGGCGACGTAGCTTCGGCGGCTGCCCGCCCATCGACCAAAGCGATAGACCAACAGCGCGATAAAGGCGGCATTGAGGACCGTCCCGCCGTGACGGTCATAGTCCTTGCGCACCAGTTGGCCGAACGGGACGGGAGGCGCCTGCAGAGATGCCGTACTATTGTGGTCCTGCATCGCAACCGATTGAGGGTGGAGAAAACGAAGCCGTGAGGTCATGCGAACACCATCTCCAATGTGCGGCCGATATCATCCCAATCGACCCTGAAGTTTTCGCAGGTTCCCTCGCCGATGACGAGAGCGTAGCCCTGTCCCTGACGATCGGTGATGATCTTGAGAGCTGAAACCGCCCGGTCCGGGGGCTGGATGACGAAGAGGGTCGCGTCCGGCGGCATGACGGTGAGGCCATGCACCAGATGGCTGCCTTCGACGCCGGCGACGATGCGGGCGCCGGCACAGGCAAGAATAATGTCGTCTACCGACGACGCCATCGGATCGAGGATCCGGAATCCGAGTTTCGATGCGAACTGTTCGGCGATCTCGGCCTCGTTTGTCAGGTTCCGGCTGCTTCCCCCGTTTCCCCGCAGGATGAAGACACCGGGATGAACGGGAAAAGGCGGCACCGACGCCAGCAGCTTTTCGCGCAGCTGATCGGCCCGTTTCCTCTTGCTCGCGTTCTGCCCCTTGTCCCGGAAAAGGACCACTTCGTTGAAATGGACGTCGCTGACCTGGATCGGCTTGAAGCCCAGTTTCTGGGCGTATTGCGGCTCGTGCTCCCACGTGGCCAGCCGCGTCCTGACCGGCGTCTGATATTCGTCCGCCAGCGAATAAGTCAGACAGTCATCCAAAAGCCAGTTGCCGAACCAGCGATTGCCGACCCAGCTCTCGAACAGTGCCCCACTGGCCGATTGCTTGGGGGGCACATAGACCGGCAGCCGGCGGCTGCGAGGCCTGAGGCTCCTCGACGACTTCTGCCCATAGAGTACGCCGTCGATCAGGTCGATATTTTTGACCCGGTAACCGACTGTTGCCTCCTGGATGGTTTCGTAATTTCCCCTGAAGCCCTTCAATATCTCGGCAACGGAACCGAATTCCGCACCCGTGATGCGATCGAGATGATGCGGAAGAAATTTGGCAGGGTGGATGAAGCGTCTGACTTGCGGAGCGATCGTCCAACGTTCGCATGCGACCGCCTCGATGTCCGGAACAGAGATCCGGGCCGCTCTTCTCAAAGAATGCATGATCGGCGGAAAAGATATCAATCAACCATCCTCCCGGGGCCCACGACGGCGCTTCGAACGCTGAGGCTCCATGCCCCCAAACTACCGCCCTGGGCAGGATAATCGCATAGCGGCCAATGGTTTCGCCGTGATCTTTGGGTTATCGGCCTACTCATTTCGAAGTATCAGATAACGATATTTTCCTCGTGCTCCAGCAGTGAAGCAATCGCCTGGGCGCTGATGCGATGGTGGAATTTCGCGGCGATCTTGGCCCGCGATGCCTGCCTCAACCGACGTGAGAGATCATCGTTCAGCAATACTCTTTCGATAGCGGCTGCCATCTCCTCCGGACGCTGCGCTTGAACCAGCATGGCGTCCACACCATGGTCGACGAGCTCGCTATTTCCACCGACATCGGTGACGATCACCGGCATCTCCATCGCCATCGCCTCCATGATGGCGACCGAAATCCCTTCGTTCAGACTGGCGAGCACGAAGATATGCGCGTCCTCCAGCCCTTGTCGCACCCGGGTTTCGGAGACCGCTCCCAGAAGTTCGACACAGCCGGTGAGCTTCTTTTCCGCAATCAGGGCTTCCAATGTCCTGCGATAGCCGCTGCCGCCCTGCTCGTCTTCGCCGGCAATCTGCAGGCGGACGTCGATGTCACGCCTTCGCAGAATTTCGACGGTTTGAAGCAGAAGGTCATGTCCTTTCACCGGATTGAGCCTGCCGCAGGTAAAGATCCGGCATGGTTCCCCAGGTTTCCAAGGGTTGTAGGGACGGCTCCTGCGAATCTGCTCCAGATCCACCCCCATCGGCGCAATCGCGATCCGGGACGGTTTCGAGCCGTTTAGCTTGACATCGATATCGTTGAACAACCGCTTGGAGATCACCGTCGCAAAGGCGGCATTCTTCCATTTCTGCCGCTGGTTGGGACCATAACCCTCGAGTGTCGGGCCATGAAGCGTCAGGCTATAGGGTATTCCGGACAAGAGCGACGCCAGCGCCGCGACGTTCGCCGCGTCGGCGCAGGAATGGACATGAATATGGGACCAGTTTCCACGACGCGCGAGCCGCACGAGCTTGCCGGCAACCAATAGGATGGCGAGCATGCGCAGTCGACCGACTGGAGATTTGATTTCCGCACCGAGAACGGCGGCAAGACTCCGGCCGACCCGACGCGGACCGGCGCGAACAATTTCCGCCATCGCGACAAGCGCTCCGCCAAAGCCGAGCGGCAGAAGGTAGTCGGTCTCTCTGCGGGCTTCGTCGGCCCAGGCATGTGACGCGATCGCCTTCGGAGGAGGCGCCGTGGAAACGAATTGAGCCTCGATACCGAGCTCGGACAAGGCCTCGTGTTCACGCCACAGGAATATATGGGTCTGACCCGGAAATTCCGGTATGAAGAAACCTATCCTGCGACCCATCACCCCTCCTTGTTCCGACGCTCCCGCGACACGCGACCTTGTCGGCTGCGGCACTCGCATGACAGACCACGCGCGGCCGGTAACCGCAGGCACTAATCGGTTGAATGCAGAAGGATCATGGTCAGCGCCAGGTCGCCATTTCACAAGCTTTCTTGGCGGCGGATGGCCTTATCCTAAAGGGGACGGATCGCTTGGCACTCATCCGTTCGGGTTAGGAACGGGGATCGAACACGTACCTCTTTGTGCCTTGTTTGCAGGTGCCCGACGCGGCCGTAGTATAAACCGTCTTATCCCAGTTGGATGGGAAGGGGTTACCAATCACCGGGGGTCTACAGATGCGTGGGATAACGAGTCTCGCGGGGCTATTGCTCTGCCTGACATTTGGGGACGTTGCCGCCCAGACAGCCTATCGCCTACAGCCAGGCGATACGCTTCAGGTATGGATTGCCCAGGAGCCAGAGCTCACCCGCGAGGTCGTCATTGCTCCGGACGGATGGCTGTCATTCCCCCTTGCAGGCCATATTCAGAGCGCCGGGCTTTCCCTTTCGGAACTGGAGGCGCAACTTCTCGATCGGCTGAAAACCTATTTCAACGACAAACCCAATCTGACGATCATGTTGCGGCCCAACACTCAAAACCCGCAGCTGATCTACGTTCTTGGCGAGGTCGCCACACCCGGCGCATACCCGTATCGGGCGAACATGACTGTCCTTCACGGCCTCAGCGTTGCCGGCGGCGTTTACCGCACGGCTTTACTGGCCGCCGATCAGGACCGGTCCGTGATTGTACGCCGCGACGTCGAACACTCCCAAAAACGCCTGCAGGAACTGAAGGCCCGCATCGTCCGCCTCGAGGCAGAACTGCGGGGCGAAAAATCCATCGGCACGACCGAAGCGCTTGCCGCCGATCCGGCCCTTGCCCAGGAACAATCGCTGTTGAACGCCCGCATGGAAGCGCTTTCCATGGAGGAAAAAGCCCAGGCACAGGCAAACCAGCTCACGGAGCGAAACAGTCTCGCGATGCAGGAGCAGGTCGATACCATGACGAAACGGATCGACCTGGCCAAACGCCGCCTCCAGAGCATCACCGGGCTCGTCGCCAAAGGCGTAACCGAAGGCTCGCAGCAGATGGTCCAGGAAGGCACGATCGCCGAGCTCGAGGGACAGATCAGCCGACTGACATCTGAAATTGCAGTCGCCGAGCGCACCAAGATGGCGGAGCTCGCCCGTTACGATAGCGCTCGACAGGCACAGCGGACCCAATTGCTGGTCGAACTCAACGCGGCCCAGCGCGAGCAGGAAGAAACCGCAGCGCGGCTGGCCGACAGCACGCGGATCATGACCATCTATGGGGAGAGTGCTGCCTCAAGCCAGCAGAGGGAGCGGCGGCAGCTCGGCTATCACGTCGTGCGGACCACGAACGGCGAAACCCGCGAGTTCGTCGCAACCGAGATGACCCCGATCCTGCCGGGCGATCTGTTGCGGGTCGTCTACACAGACCCGACGAAGACCGGGGATGCGGGGGCTGGTCAGCCGGTGGCTCGAGCCGAAACCCGCTCGTCCGAAGTAACGAGGGCAGCTCGATGACGGAGACTTCGTGATGACCAATGTATCTCGTACGCGAAGCAATGAGGCGACAGCATGATCAACGAGTTAGGACGCAATATTCTCTATTATATCGAAATCGCCCTCGCCAAACCTCTCTACGCCATCGTACCAGGACTGATTGCCATTCTGGTTGGCGCCTATTTCATCTACACGATGCCACGGAGCTATTATTCCGAGGCGCTGCTGCTGATGGAATTTCAGCAGATACCAACGACGCTCGTATCACCGACCGTATCGAACGACCGCCTGCAATTTATCGAGCAACGGGTATTGTCGCGCAATAACCTGCTGGCACTGGCCGAAAAATACCGTCTCTTTCCAAATATGCCGGATACCTTGGCCAAGAACAATTTTGCGGCCTTGATACGCAACCAGATCACTCTGCTGATATCGGTGACCGAGGGTGCCGACCGCGTCGCAAGCAACGCCTCGGTCAGAATTGGCTTCAAATATGGCGATCCCATCATTTCCGCGAATGTAGTTTCGGACCTCGTTTCGCAAATTATCGAAGAAAACCGGCGCATCCGCATGGCACGCGCTTCGGAGGCGACGAAATTCCTGACGCAGGAGGCCAACAACGTCACCCAGCGGTTCCGCGATAGGGAAGGCGTCTGGACCAAATATCTCGAGGAAAACAAGGAATCTCATCCCACACGAATCCCAACCTTGCTGATTGAGCTTCAGGCAAAGGAAGTGGAACTCGCGGCACTCGACCGGGCCGCCGTTGCGCTGAACGAAGAGATAGGAATCTACGAAGCCCAGCTGCGCATGGGCGTCGGACAGACGACCGAAAGTACGCGCTTTCATGCACAGCTTGTCGAGCTTGAGCGTGATTTCGCAGTCAAGTCGGTCATTTATTCGGACACGCATCCCCAGATTCGCGCCATGAAGCAGCGTCTCGATGAGATGCGGGCTCAAGTTGCACCGGCACCGCGCGACACATCGGGGAATATGCCGACGCCTGAAGAGATCAAGACGCTTTCGCCCGAACTCATGCTGATCGCAGAACGTATCGCGATGGCAAAGCCGCGCCAGCAACAGAATATAGCCCAAAGGAGCGCCCTTACGGAACGCATCGCCAAGCTGCGGGAGCTTGTCTCTCACGCTCCCGAAGTTGGAGCACAGATCGCGGCGAATGAAGCCGAGAAGGTGTCGTTGCAGCGAAACATGGACGAGATGCAGACTAAGCTCGACGCGGCACGCCTTGGCGAGCGACTGGAGGACGGCGATGCCGCACAGCAGATCGAGGTGGTCGAGGAGCCAGAAGTTCCCAAAGCCTCTACGGGACCACGGCGACTCCAATTGATCGCTGGAGCTTGTGCCGCAGCGGCCATGGCTGCGGCGGCGGGCATCTACGGCGCGCATCTGTTTGACCAGACCATCCGCGGCACGTTCGATCTCGGCGACGCTCTGGCCGGAGAAACGCTGGTGGTCATTCCACGATGGAAGCCGAAGCGGCGTATTGCCAGGGCATTCCGGAATTCCGCTTTTGCGACCCCAAGTCCGCTTGCGGGAGGGTGACGTGGTTCGACTACGGCCGAACCGCCTCTAGTTGAAAATGGTATCGATGGGACAGGGCACGAATTTCATGGAAGTCATCAAGAATATTTCATCTCGGGGAAGAATGGCGGAGAGGCTGGATGGGACCGGCCTTGCTGAGCTGAATACCAATTACCTCAACGGCTCGGTCATCCACTCCCATGAGGAATGTCCGCCGCTGCCGGGCGTCTCTCCAGTCTCCCCCACCTTTCTGTATTCCAATCGCATCATCGCCTTCGACAGCGACAGTCCGATGGCACATTCCTACGACGTCCTGCGAAACCAGTTGCTCAACGCACACAAGGACCGGGACACGCGGGTGATTTCGGTGACCGCCCCGACGATCGGATGCGGCACCACCGTAACCGCCATCAATCTGGCGCTCAGTTTCGCCCGCGTACCCGGCGCTAATGTCTTGCTCGTCGATGCGAACTCCCGGGATCCCGCAATAGGCAATATACTCGGGCTGTCGCCTCGTCCGGTATCGGACGATCCGGTTCACGGCTGGCTGACGACGGTGGATATTCGAAGCGTCCGTTGTCATCTGCTGCGCGCGGCCTGGGGCCCGGGCAAAATTCCGCTGCCGGCGGACCTGGCGCGGATGACGGCGCAGGTCGACTTCGCGCGACAGACGCTGAAACCGACGATCGTTCTCTTCGATCTGCCGCCGATGTTGAGTTCGGACGAGGTGATCCCGTTTGTCGAGATGTCGGACACCGCCCTGATCGTACTCGCGATCGGTAAGTCAAAACTTGCGGAACTGGAGATCTGCCGGAGCTATCTTGGCCCCGAGAAAAGCATGCAGGTGGTCCTGAACAAAACGAAGAGGCACGGCCTTTGATGGATGTCGAACTTAACCGGCAGGACAACGCCCCTTCTCTGAAAATGGTCGTCGTCATCGTCAACTATCGGACCGCCGATCTCACCATCGATTGCCTTGCATCCTTGAGTGTCCCCGGCACGGTCCCGGACGGGACGCGGATCGTTGCCGTCGAGGGGGGATCCGGCGATCGCTCGGCCGATCTCATTGCAGCAGCCATAAAGAAGAACGGCTGGACGAATGCCGTATGCCTTCCGCTGGAAGTGAACGGCGGCTTTGCCTACGGCAACAACCGGGGCATTGAATATGCGATGGCAAACTTCGGTCGACCAGACTATGTCCTGCTCCTCAATCCCGATACCATTGCCCGCCCCGGCAGCGTTACGCGCCTGGTCGAATTCATGGACCGCAAGCCCGACGCCGGCATTGCCGGCAGCCGTCTGGAACATCCGGACGGGAAAGGTCAGGCCTGCGCTTTCCGATTTCCCTCAATTGCCAATGAATTTGAAAGCGAGGCGAAGCTGGGGCCGGTTACCCGCCTGCTCGGGCGCTGGCGCATCGCTCCGGATATGCCGCGGGAGCCCAGCCGGATCGACTGGGTCTCCGGAGCCAGCCTGATGGTCAGGACAGACGTCCTCGATCAGATCGGCACCCTCGATGAAGGATATTTCCTGTATTATGAGGAAGTGGATTTCTGCATTCGGGCAGCGCGCGCCGGATGGTCCTGCTGGCATGTGCCGCAAAGCCGCATCATCCACCTAGTCGGCCAGTCGACGGGCGTGACACGACACGTCAAACCGTCCAGGCGACCAGCCTACTGGTTCGAGTCCCGGCGGCGTTACCATCTCAAGCATCACGGAGCCGTTTTCTCGGTCCTCTCGGACCTTGCCTGGCTTTGCGGACACATCGCCTGGCGCATCCGGCTTCTCGCCGAAGGCAAAAGCTCCAGCGGGCCACCGCATCTGCTGCAGGATTTCATCCGTCACTCGGGGCCGTTTCGCAGGATCTGACCGCTTTCACAAACAACATCCGGCTCAAATGATGCCCGGTCTGGCCATCAGTATTTCCAATGCCGCTGCCGACTTGTTGATGTCGTGCCGTTCGAGCGCCCGCCGCCGCCCCGCCTCGCCCTTGCGGAACAACTCGACATCGCTTGCGAACAACGCTTGCCGCATTGCGCCGGTCAATGCCTCTAGGTCGCCGGCTGGAACGAGCCAGCCATTGTCCGGTTGAACAAGCTCCGGGATGCCGGCGACATAGGTCGAGATCACCGGGCGCTTCAACGCCATGCTTTCCATCAGCACGACGGGAAGGCCTTCCGCGAAGCTTGGCAGAACCAGAGCCTTGGCGCGAAGAATTTCGTTGCGCACATCGTCCTGCGAGATCATGCCCATCAGTACGACTGTGCCACCGAGTCCGAGCCGTTCGATCTCGCGTCCGATTTCGGCCCGCAACGGGCCATCGCCGACAAGAACGAGTTCGAAATGGGTCCCCTCGGCGCGCAGGTTGGCCGCCGCCTGAAGCAGAAGGAGATGGCCTTTTTGCTCGGAGAGCCGCGCGACGCAGACAAGACGCGGATCGGAGCGGTTTAGCTCCACATCGTCGCTCAGATAACGCTGGTCGATGCCGCAGTGGACCACCTCGATCTTCCGCCAGTCTCCAAGGTCGGCCCAGCGCAGCAGCTGGCTGCGGCCGTAGGAGCTGACGGCGACCACAAACGACGACGCCCGGATCTTGTCGCCAAGCCCCAGCGTCTCAGGCCGGTCGAACTCCTCCGGCCCGTGCACCGTGAAACTGAACTTCATGCCGCCGATCTCATGCGCCAATGTCGCGACCGTCGCGGGGTTGGTGCCGAAATGCACATGCAGGTGATCGATCTTATCCCTGCGGCACCAATCGGCCAGGATCATCGCCTCCCAGAAATAGACCAGGTGATGCAGGTAACGCCCTCCGGACGTCCTCGCGAACCGGAGCGCAATTCCTAAGGCTTTCAACGAAGGACCGGGGCGGGCAAGCGCTTGGCGAACGACGCTTGCAAAGGCTCTTATCATCGGGGTCCGCAGGATATGGCGGGTGCGGCGGGCTTCCCCGATATCCTCGGGATCCTTCAATGTGCCGCGAAAGGGGCGTATCGCATATCTTTCGACCCGATGCCCCCTCGCCTCCAGCGCCACGATTTCGCGCCGTATGAACGTGTGGCTCGGCGCCGGATATTGGTTGGTGAAATACGCAATCCGCATTCCACAAGCGCCCCTTCATGTTTGCCTATCGCCGGCAATTCCCCTGGATCAGGTATAGCAAAAAGGGTTTCGCGGGCTCAGTGCAACAAAGAGCTTAGGAGCGCGGCATCGGCTTCCACCAAAGAGGTAAATTTACACCAGCGAGCCGAAATTATACAGACAGTATAGAGGCTTATCACGTTCCGGGGCCGAGATCGCGACAGATGACCACCAATAAACCAACGGCCGGGGGATACGCGCACATGGACATGGATATCCAAATGCACCGCGGCAGCTATTCGGGGCTCGGGGCTGATGTCTGCGTCGTTGTGATCGGACGTAACGAAGGGCAGCGTCTCATCGACTGCCTCAATTCGCTGAAGAACCATCGGGAGCGTACGATCTACGTGGATTCAGCCTCGTCGGACGGCAGCGTCGAGGCGGCCGCCAAGCTCTGCGCAGAGGTTTTGCCGCTCGACATGGCAATTCCATTCACGGCGGCGCGCGCGCGCAATGCAGGTTTTGATGCTGTCATGCGACGCTGGCCCGACACGGCCTTTGTGCAGTTCCTGGATGGGGACTGCGAACTTGACACCAGGTGGATCGCGACGGCCACAACTTTTCTAGTCATGCGCAAGGATGTCGCGCTGGTCTTCGGAGATCGGCGCGAACGGCATCCCGACCGCACGATCTTCAATGCCATGTGCGACCGCGAATGGGAGGGCCCGCCCGGCGAAGTCCCGGCATGCGGCGGCGATATCCTCATCAGAGCCTCTGCCCTCAAGGATCTCGGCGGCTACTCCAACGAGCTGATCGCGGGAGAGGAACCGGAACTTTGCGTGCGCCTGCGTGAAAGAGGCTGGAAGATCTGGCGCCTTCCCTGCGAAATGACGCGTCACGATGCGGACATAAGCCGCCTGAGCCAATGGTGGCGGAGAAGCGTGCGTTGCGGGCATGCCTATGCACAGGTGTCCCATCTCCACCGGAAATCTCCATCCAGGATATGGACCAGGAATTTCAGGCGCGCGGTTTTCTGGGGCGGTTTGGTACCACTGGCAGCGATCTTCGGCACGGTTCTCGATCCTGTAGGCCTCGCGCTGCTGCTGGCCTATCCGCTTCAGATCCTGCGCCTGGCGTTCAGAACCGCATCCAAACCAGGTGATAGATGGATCTTCGCCACATTCGATGTCCTCGGCAAGTTCCCGGAGATGCAGGGCATCGCTCAGTTTTATGTAAACCGGCTGATCAATCGCCAACAGCGGATCATCGAATATAAATAGTAGCCATTGCTGAACACCGGCGCAGCGGTTGTCCGCCGCTAGTGGCGCGACCCCAGAACCCGCATCTTTTTGACCTCGACGGAGGTCCGCATGACCGGGTATGGCAGCCCGGTTCCCATGCTTTTCATCCCTGCCCTGGCCATCGGAGAAAACTCCCACTCCATGCCCGCGCCTCGTCTCAGAAGTGCGGCGCAGAGACCAGAGAACGGCCAGTAGATATAGGGAATGATCGAAACGCTGCTGGTGGTCGCGATGGTGAAAAGCATGGCGGCTAGGAGCGCAAGCACGCCCTCATAGCTGACGATATCCGATTTGCTCGTCCAGAACATGGCAGCGAGTTTGATCGCGAGCACGCCAAAGAACATCGCGAACAACAGCAGGCCGATCAATCCGTAATGGAGTGAAATCTGCAGGTAGGTATTCACCACGTCCACGATGCCCTGCCCCTGGATCATCGTTTGCATCTCCGGCTCGCGCACGAATGTGTCCGATCCGAAAAGCGGATAACGCTCGATGACGATAATCGAGTTTTCGAAAAGCCTGGAGCGATAGGTCTCGCTGCCCTTGTCGGCAGAACCGACAAATGGAAGCAGGTTGGTAAACCGGTCGATGAATGGCGGATGCACAAATATCAGAGTGGCAATACCCGGGATCATTCCGACCAGCAGCTTGAGCGAGACCCGCAGATTGGTCAGCAGCAGCACCATTGCGCAGAGCGCGAAACCAAGCCAGGGGCCGCGCGAGACACTGGACAGAAGCCCGATCATCAGCACGCCGAGCGCCGCATATCGCCAGAGGCCCAACGACTTTGGCGTCCGCAACGCCAGCAGACAGCCACCCGCGGTCATGCAAAGGAATCCGAACGCGATGGACTCCACCGACGTCGTAGCGGCACGCAGAAAACCGTCGCGGAAAAGATAGACGGTGATCAACACCACGTCCCATTGCAGCACCACCACGTAATAGATCCGCCAGTTTCTCCAGATTTCGAAAAATCCGATCGCGGCAAGCGGCAGCGCCGCTACGACGAAGGCGAGCAATACCTGGTTTATTTCCAGCGCCGAGCGCAGCGATCGGCTGAAGACGAAGTAGGGAAGCAGAATGTCGAGAAAATAGCCCGGTACCACGCGCAGAATAGAATTCAGATCCCCCAGACGCAGGGCGAGCAAGGATATATAGACGAAGAAGGCGATGACCAGGACGTCCGGGCCGCGAAGTTCTCGATTGTCGTGCTCCCTCCAGAGCCTGATCGCGATCGGCAACAGGATGACGACCGCCAGCAGGCGCGGCGGATCAAGATCGATGATCCTGTTGAAAACGCCCGGAATGCCCACCCCGATCGGAACGCAGGGCGCCACGAACATCAGGATCACGTAGAGCAGGACGGGCTGCTTGGAATTTCGATGGATATATAGGCTCATGATCGCAAGCGCGGCAGCGAAATCGAAGAAACTTCGCGACAGGAAAGTAGCGCAGGTCGCGATGACCCAGCAATTGCGCCAAAGCTTGAATTCAGCTTCGCCTATGAGGGGCACGGCAACCTTGCCGGCGATATAAAGCGCGGGAGCACTGATGATCAGAACGTAGAGGAGAGCACGGAGATACTCAGGCATTTAAGCTCTCGCGCCTGAAACCGCGCCCGTGCTAAGACGTCTCGCGCTGCGACTTTTCCCCATATGGCTGCCCCTTGCCAATGCGCAACCCCGGCTGCGCGCCTCGACTTAGGCTACACGCCCGGCTCGCCTTCCCACACATATCCAAAAGAGCTAACGCCTACTTCGATCGTAGCCCCCGTACCGCCATTTGCCTTGCTTGCCTGCGCTCCTGCTATGCCGTTCGATTCAAGACGGCCGCGCCACAGCTCCTGCCCATCGAAACCGACGACCCAACGCCAGCATCAGGAAAGGATCCGCCGTGAACCGCCGAATGTTTCTCCAAATGCTGTCGAATGTCGCGATCGCACCAGTCCTGAGCGGCATCCCCTCCGGCGCCAACGCGGGCGACGAGATTTTTCCCGAGCAAGTGGGACTGAACATCACCGGAATGAGCTATTGGGCAACCGAGCAGGCTTTTTCCAACCTCGCCTACAATGCTTCGCCCTGGCGGGTGCAGGTCAAGGACGCCCCCTTCACATGGGACACGCCGCTGCCGCCGATGACCAAGGACGGGTATCCGACGCGAGTTCCGGCCGGATCGTTCGTCGAGAGCTTCCTGATCTTCACAGCGCATCGAAAAAACCTGCCGGTCCAGCTTTCGGTCCACTACGACGGCAAGGGCAAGCTTGGCTACATAGCCGGCGCCGAACTGGAGTCTCGGTCGCCGGGGCGCGACGATGTGCGCAATCTTCGAAAGGATGCTCCCTTCACCTCCATGGTGATGGAAACCGATCCCACCGATCCGATCCGCAATATCCGGGTGTATGAGCGCGGACCAATACCGAAGGAGACGTTCAGGGCGCCATTTCTGGACCGGCTGAGCGGCATGTCGACGCTGCGCTTCATGGACTGGATGGGAACCAACAATTCGAAGGTCCAGAGCTGGAGCGACAGGCCAAGGCCCGGCCAGTTCGGTAAATCCGAACTCGGCGTACCGCTCGAACACATGATCGAACTCTGCAATCTGGTAAAATCGGATCCGTGGTTCAACATGCCCCATCTTGCCGACGACGATTATGTTCGTCATTTCGCGGAACAGGTCAGGAAAGACCTCGACCCGGATCTCAAGATCCATGTGGAATATTCCAATGAAGTCTGGAACACCAGCTTCGATCAGGCCGACCATGCCCGCAGCCGCGGCCTTGCTCTCGGCTTCTCGACCAATGACTACGAAGCGCAGCTCCGCTATTACGCACAGCGGACAAACGAAATACTGGCAATCTGGGAAGACATTTTCGGTGCCGCCAGACAGAGGATCGTCGGCGTCTATTCGGCACAATCCGTAAACGTCTGGACCAGCGAGACGATCCTGTCGTGGAAAGGTGTCAAGGCGCATGCGGATGTGCTTGCGATAGCTCCCTATTTCGGTGGGGGCTTTGGCGCGCCGGACCGACAGGAAGAGGTTTCGAGATGGTCGCTCAACCGCCTCTTCTCGGCACTCGAGAATGAAGTCGAGACAGACAACAAGAAAACGATTCAGGAGCAGGCAGCGATCGCCAAACAATACGGCGTCAAGCTCTACGCCTACGAAGGGGGCCAGCACCTGGTTGGCAGCAGCGGAGCGGAAAACAACGAAAGACTGACAAATCTCTTCGTTGCAGCCAATCGCGACCGCCGAATGGGCGAACTCTACCTTCGCCATCTCAAGAACTGGCGGATGTCGGGCGGAGACCTCTACGCCGTGTTTTCGTCGATGAGCGAACCCAACAAATGGGGCAGCTGGGGATTGCTGGAAGAAGAGGGCGGCAGCCACCCGAAATGGCAAGCGATCCAACAGGTTCTTAAGCGCAAACCTGCCCTGTAAGCCGTCTCATCCGCTTTCTGCTCGGCAGTTGGAACCCGCGACATCACCCGAAGGCGGAACCGCGAAAGGTATGGACATACGTCCTTGCCATGGACGCCGGTTGGCGACTGATGCGCTCCATCCCCAAAAGCAATGGGCCTGAAATCCGATGTCCTCGAGGAGCGGATGCCCGCCAGACTTTGGTCGTCGAAAGATTGAGCGGATGCGATGAAGGTATTCATCAAACAACTGACCGGCTGCCTGGGTATGGCAACCGGTCAGCCTACCACGCCGAAACCCGAGGCGTTCTGCTCAAGTCCGCACTACAAAGTACCACAATCCTAGATCGGCGATATTGCAAACGGGCCACACCTCAAGTGTAACTTTCCGATGCCTAATTTAGCTCAATAAATTTTGAGTGAATAGCGATCTACCTCATGTACATCGCCTCAAATCCTATGTGGAAAAAGAGGAATCAACCGGTGATTATTAAATCACATACTTACTGCAACGTTTGATAGAACCTAATCCTTTTGATTGAGTTGATATGGTGTGCCAGATAGGGGAATAATACTTTCGCCAAACAGACTGCTGAAGGCTCGAACGGGAAAAACGGTCGGGCCTTCTCCTTTTGGTGAACCTGACATTTCTCATGGCTCGTGGTGTTATGGTGTGCGAGGCGTCCTGTCAGCCTCGATGACTTCCCGTTTGTGGACGCCCTCGCTGTTTGATCGGCGAGGGCTTCTTTTTGGCAGCAGCGGGGAAGCACCAAGTGCGGGCGTCCCCACGAGCGTTATACCCTGTCAGCGTTCGGTGAATGCTCTCGACATGCTGTCGACAACCGGCTTGATCAGATAGCTGAAAAAAGTCCTGACCGCAGTTTGAATCATGATTTCCGCAGGCATGCCGGGTTGCGGGGTAAATCCCTTGATGCGGGCAATCTCCTCTGACGAGATGTTGATGCGCGCGACATAGACGTCGTGGTTTGAGAGCCCCGCCTTGCTATCTTCCATTGCGTCCGCAGAGACATAAAACACCTCACCCCTCAGGACCGGGGTGGTGCGCTGGTTCAAGGCGATAAGACGGATCGTCGCCTTTTGTCCGACCTTGACGCTGTCGATCTCGTTGCGCGGCACCTTTGCCTCGATGATCAACGGCACGCCGGCAGGCAGGATCTCCATGATCCCCTTGCCGCTTTCGATAACGCCACCCGTCGTATGGTAGTACGTCCGCACGACTGTGCCGGAGACCGGTGCAAGAATTGTCGCCCGGCGCAGCACGTCGTCGGCTTCGCGTGATTGTTCACGCGCCGCATCACGCTCGCCTTGGATCGATTGCAAGCGGTCGAGTGCCTCCTCCCGATACGTTTCCTCCGCACGCGTGATCTCCTGCTGCCCCTTCAGGAGCTCGGCTCCGGTTTCCGAAACTTCTGCCTCCAGGCGGCCGATCTGCCCCTCGGCATCGGCGATCGCCCGCTCAAGCGCTCTGACCTCGGTTGCGCGCAACAATCCCTTGGTCAGCAGGACCCGCTTGGTATCGTATTCGTCCTTGAGCAACATGAGCTGCCGCGACATGGCATCGCGATGGCGGGTGTAACCTTCGCTCCGGAACTCCAATGCCTTCATATTCTGCTTCAGCAGAGAAAGCTCGGTCGCCAGCTTCATGCGCTGGGCCTTGAAGTTGAGCTGTTGCGTGAGGATGATCGCAGAAACATCCGGGTCATCCCTGAAATCGTTCAGGTATGGCGAAATCATCATGGAGTCGGCGGCCTCGGATTGAGCGGTAAGCCGGGCGGCCGTTGCTTCCAACCTGACACGTCTGAGGAAGAATTCCCGTTTCTTGGCCTGCGACGCGGTCTCGTCCAGCCTGATCACCGGCTGGTTTTCGACAACCTGGTCGCCTTCGTTGACCAGCAGTTCCCTGATGATGCCGCCCTCGAAATGCTGAACGATCTTGTTGCGGCCGGTTGCGACGAAACTGCCCTGGGCGATGACGGCAGCCGCAAGTGGGGCGGTCGCAGCCCAGGTACCGAAACCGCCAAAGGCTATGGCCGTCAGCGCGAGACCCGCGACCGTCTGTTTCCAGACCGACCGAGGAACCTCCGAGTACCATTCGAGATCGTGTACCTTCGCGACAGCAGACATGCCCCAACCCCTATAGCAACTGATGGCCGAATGAACCGGTATTGATATCGATGCCGCGCGCTTCGATGGCTTTCAGCACGTCCGCCCGCATTCCGAACAGCGCGACGGTGCCGTTGACCAACAGCAGGACCTTGTCGACACTGCTCAGGAGGGCCGGACGTTGCGTGATCGTTGCGACGGTTATCTTGTGTTCCTTGGCATGCTGAAGTGCGTGGAGCAGCGCCGCATCGCCCGCATTGTCCAGATTGGAATTCGGCTCATCCAGCACCACCATCCTTGGATCGCCGAAAAATGCCCGTGCAAGCGCAATACGCTGCTTCTGGCCGCCGGAAAGAGGAGAGCCGTCGGCCGCCACCACGGTTTCGTATCCGTGCGGCAGGCTGGCTATCATTTCATGAACATCGGCAAGCATTGCGGCCCGGTAGATCTGCTCATCGTCGGCGTCCATTCGCATGCGGGCGATATTGGACTTTATCGTGCCGGGAAAGAGCTGCACATCCTGCGGCAGGTAGCCGATGTTTTCGCCGAACTGGCGTTGATCCCAGTTCCTCAGATCCATCAGATCCAATCGGACACTCCCCGACGTCGGCAGGATCGATCCGACGAGCATTTTTCCGAGTGTCGTCTTGCCGGCACCGGAATTGCCGATGATCGCCAGGGAATCCCCCGGCTGCAGGGCAAACGAAACGCCGTTGAGCACGACGCGCTTGGTTCCCTGGGGTACATAAAGGAGGCGCTCGACGTCCAGGCGCCCTTCGGGCTTCGGCAGGTTCAGGCGGTCGAAATTCAATGGCGAGGATTTCAGCAGCGCCGATATGCGCCCGTAGGCCGCGCGGGACTGGCTGTATTGGTTCCATCCTTCGATGGCCCCTTCGATCGGCGCCAACGCGCGACCCGCAATGATGGAGGCAGCGATCACCATGCCCCCGGTGAGCTGACCTTCGATCGACAGGAAGGCGCCCCAGCCGAGCATCGCGATCTGCGTCAGAAGGCGGCAGGCCTTCGATATGGCCGCAATGGTGATATTCCGGTCCTGCGCAATGACCTGCGACTTGAGCGAGGAAGCCGTGTCTTTGCCCCAGATCTGCACGGTCTCCGGGATCATGGCGAGCGCGTTGATAATCTGAGAGTTGCGCGACATCGATTCCAGATGAAGATTGGCCTTCACCTGCGCCGTATTGGCTTCGGCAAACGGCTCGGCGGTCATGCGCTGGTTGATCTGGGTGAAGGCCAGCAGCATGAGGGCTGTCAGGACCACGATGAAGCCAAGATGCGGGTGGATGAGGAAGACCGCCACCACGAAGAGAGGTGCGATCGGCGCGTCGAGAAACGACAGCAAGGTCCTGGAGACGAGGAACGAACGAACCTGCTGAAGATCGCCCAGCACCTGATATTCGCGGCCATTGCTTTGAAGCGAGGCGCGGGCGGCCGCGCTCAGGATCGGAGCGCCAAGTTGTGCCGCGATTTCCACTGCGGTCCGCATCAGGATGAAGCGCCGAAGAGCATCGAAGGCGGCCTGCAGGATGACCGCTCCGACGATCACGATCGTCAACATCACCAGTGTGTCGAGAGAACGGCTGGTCAGCACCCGGTCCGATATCTGGAACAGGTAGGTCGGAATCGCAAGCACGAGAATATTGCTGGCGACGGTGAAAAACATGACGATTGCCAGGTTCCGCCGCACCGCAGTAACGCCCGCCCGCAGGCTGGCCGAAAAGTCGACCGGCGCGAGGCGCTTGTGAAACGTTCCGTCGCCACCGCGCCCGCCACCGGTCGTCGGCGGCTTTCCAAAGGGCTTTGTCTCCGTCCGCAATGGCCCGGTGTCGGCATCGATCGTGATCATGCCTTCCGGCGCCTTCGCCACCGTCGCTTCGCGCTGCGGGGGCTTCGGCTCGATCTCCGGTTCGATGATCCGGCCATTGGCAGGCATGGCCA
The DNA here is from genome assembly GCF_023006485.1 of Neorhizobium sp. BETTINA12A. Lineage (NCBI taxonomy): Bacteria > Pseudomonadati > Pseudomonadota > Alphaproteobacteria > Hyphomicrobiales > Rhizobiaceae > Neorhizobium > Neorhizobium sp. BETTINA12A. The sequence goes on along the minus strand of NZ_JALBGW010000025.1, from coordinate 2,664 downwards.
GAATATCGGCTCCCGACGTGCCCTCGTTTACGCGCAATGGACTCGGTGGTGAGTTCTTGGGTTCCAGCCTGGATATCGTTGCTGAAGGGACTGCGTCACCGGATGACATTTTCAGGCATTCGTCCACGGCGCGCTCCAATTTTGCATAAAATTCCTCCCCGGCAAGTTGCCGACTTTCATCGTGATCGTGGGCCTGTACTAGGTCGGCCCTCTTTTGGGCGTCCAACATGTTTCCCCCCATTATCCGAGCACATGTTGCAGTCCATCGTTCTGATAGTGGCCGTCATGATCCACAGGCACGCCATATCCAGGCTCGGTTGGATTGGCCTCCAGCATCGAATCGTCGAGAAAGGCCACCGCTTCGTTGACCAGTGCATCGGGATCGTGCGCCGCCAATTCCGGATGGCTTGAAATCAATCCCGATTGGAAAAGCGTTTCCTGGGAGTATTGCTCGCCACCGACATAGGTATGGCCGAGAGAGTCCAGGTCGGCGATCGCAGCATTGTTGATGAGCGTATTTCCTCCGGTCGAGATCGACCATGTCGCTTCCGCGTGAGGATTGACGGCATTCATCGCCAGGGCGATCTGATCGCTGTCGCCGACGATGCTGGTCTGGCTGATATACTGGATGTTCAGCATGTCGCCGCTGATATAAAGAACGCGCAGCCCGGCCAATCCCGCAAACGCCGGATCAGTCAGAACGCCGCTGGAGAGATTTCTTCCGCCGCCGGCAAAATCGGCGGCCGTGTCCAGGTAGGCGGAAGGCAACGTGTCGAAACGATCGGCGCCGCCGATATTATAGATATGGGCCTGGTTCCAGAGCAGGTTCCCGGCGCTGGAAAACGTGCCCTCGCCGGTCGTTCCGAAACCCGTAACCGCGCCGACAACATCGTTGTCGAACAATATGTTCATCTGGTGGATGATATTGGCGTCGTAAAGGCTGCCGCCAACCAATATCAGATCGTAGGCATGGCTGAGCTCGTAGATCGAGGTCTGGTTCACGCTCATGTTGTCGCCGCCAATGACCTTGGTGGTGGCGCCGGAGGACGACAGGATGCCGACGTCATTGTCGGACATGAAGATGTACTGCTCCAGCCAATTGACGATCACCAGGTCGCCCTGGATCTCCGTGACGATCCAGCTTCCGGGATAACCTCCGCTGGCATGCGAGGAGGCACTGTCGTCCTGCAGCGGATCGACCCTGTGGAATGTGGCGATGTTGAATATTTCGTCGGGTGCGCCGTCGTTCGTCCAGCTGCTGATCGCCGAGGTAATGGCGTCGACATCCTGAATGACATTGACCTGGATGATCGCGTTGATCTCGAAATGATCGCCGACGACCGCCGTCACCGTTGCGCCCGTCCAGATATTCTTGAGGACGGCATCGTTGACGGTGGTATTGGCGCCGCCGATCAGTTCGACCGAGGCGTCTACCTGGACGGAGCCATCCGCAAAGATCTTGGCGTTGGATGAATGAGCATCCTCCTCCGCGTCGGCGTCATCTGTATCCTTACCGAAGGAGTGATAATCTTCCAGCTTCGGCGCCTCGTCGACGAGCACTCCGTTGACGTAGGTACCTTCGATCGTCGTGGATTGATGGACGAAAGCTTCCATCGGCCCGCCGGAATCGGCTGAGAGGGACTCCAGCTCGCTGGCGACGGACTTGATGATCTCGATAAGGTCTGCCGAGGATTCGGGCATGTCGAGATGGCCGACCGGCGCGTCCGACAAGACCTCCTGCGCCTTATCCAGCAGCTCGCCGTTATCAACCGGAGCAGGATTGAACGCGAGGCCGTGTCCCCCGACGCCGAAGCTGTCATTGTCGGAAAGCGAGGCGGCCTGAACGATGAAGTTCACCACCGAGCCAAGAGGCTGTATCCCCAATGTAAATGACTTGCCGCTCGCATAGGACGGATACTCGTGCCGCGGCATCTCATGCCGGCCGTAATGTGTCCTGATTTCTACGATGGGAATTGACGGATGGTCATATCGACCCACAAAGTGGGGATGCCAGATGGGCGTGAAAGTGGCGGGAGCCTTGTAGACCACCGACGGATCGAAGCCGAGCAGGTCGTAAGGCGCCTCGAAATGGGATGGGGTCGCGACAGATGGCGGGATGAATTGTTCGGGCGTGTTGAGCGAGAAATCGGTATAATTATCCCGCAGGCGCGCATCCTCGACGTTCGTGTGGAAGAGCCCGATGAAATGAGCGATTTCCTCCGTGATTGTATCCATCATCGTCATAACCGCTGCCTCTGCATTGGCATGCCTGGACCACAGGTCGTTCGGAATGAGGGACTGCGCAGGAGGTCTGCGCAGTCCGCGATGTGAAGGTCTCTGCCTGGAGCAGGGAAAGCGACGGCTTAGAGACTGGTGCCGTCGTGGGTGTCGTCGCCTGCCACCGTGCTGTGGAGGTCGCCGCCGACGATCGTCATGTCGATTGCGTTCTGCTGCAGGTTCGCACCCATCACGATTTCCTGGTTGAAGGCGTGGGTGTCAATCGACGCATCGGCCGAAGCGGAGCTTGTGCCGGTCACGAAACCGTCGTCACCGTTGTGCGAGCCCCAGACACCGCCGTCGCCGCCAGCTCCGCCGGCGCCGGTATAGGCCAGGCCGCCATCGCCGCCGGCAGCACCAGCACCACCGAATGCCCAGCCACCTACC
>NZ_JALBGW010000259.1:0-4282 GCF_023006485.1 Neorhizobium sp. BETTINA12A | reverse complement strand
GGCGCCGCGCGTGCCGACGCACCGGCCGTTGCACCGCCGAAGTCTCCACCGCGGGCGAACCCGCCTGCATCAGCGTCCTGCAGGATTGTCACCGCGAACTGTTTGTCGCCCAGCAACGGGTCGCCGTCCTCTGCGCCGAGAACTTCTCCGCGTGGCAAGGCCTGCCGGAAGCGGTCGGCCATGGACAGTCTTTCATGCTGAGGCAAGGCGCCTGCGCAGCCGTCTTCGCGCTTTGCGACAGCCAAGCGGCCCGCCCCGCGGTTCGGGGATGGCTGCGGCGCATCCGCCTTCCTCCACCCGCCCCGCCTCCCCGCAGCATCGCGGGAGCCTTCGAGAGGTTCGGCGAGTTCCTGCCGGAGGAGGACGATGGGGGGGCATTAGAGGGAATGGATAACGGCGGGATCGCGTATGCCGCACCGTATCCCGGCCCTTCGCTTGGGCTCAGGGCGTTCGACGCTCAAAACGCTCCACTGGAGCGTTTTGCCGGCCGCAGGCCGTCGCGTCTCACCCCACAAACGCCCGTTCGATGACGAACTCGCCGGGCTTGTTGTTGGAGCCTTCGACGAGGCCGGCCTTTTCGAGCAGGTCCTTGGTGTCCTTCAGCATCGCGGTCGAGCCGCAGATCATGCCGCGGTCGACTTGCGGGTCGAGCGGGGGGACGCCGAGGTCGGTGAACAGCTTGCCGTTCTCGATCAGGTCGGTGATGCGGCCGCGATACTTAAAATCCTCGCGGGTCACGGTCGGGTAGTGCTTGAGCTTGTCCCCGACGATCTCGTGCAGGAATTCGTGGGTGTTGATCTCGTGCACCAGGTCGAAACCGTATTTCAGCTCGGCGACGTCGCGGCAGGTATGGGTGAGGATGACCTCGTCGAACTTTTCGTAGGTCTCGGGGTCGCGGATGAGGCTCGCGAAGGGCGCGATGCCGGTGCCGGTCGAGAACATGTAGAGCCGCTTGCCCGGCGTCAGCGCGTCGAGCACCAGCGTGCCGGTCGGCTTCTTGCGCATCAGCACCGTGTCGCCCGGCTTGATCGCCTGCAGGTGCGAGGTCAGCGGACCGTCCGGCACCTTGATCGAGAAGAATTCGAGCTCCTCGTCCCAGGCAGGGCTGGCGATCGAATAGGCGCGGTAGATCGGCTTGTCGCCGACCATCAGGCCGATCATCGCGAACTCGCCCGAACGGAAGCGGAAACCGGCCGGTCGCGTCATGCGGAAGCGGAACAGGCGGTCGGTATAATGCTCGACGGCGAGCACCGTCTCGGCATAAACGCCGTCCGGGATCTTTGCCTGAACCTGGGCCACTGCGAATTCTTCCGTCTTTGCTGGAGCGTTCATGCCTATCGGTCTCTTCGTCTCGTCGTTCTTCGCAGAAGCGAAATATACCATCTGGGCCCGCATTTGAAGGCATCCGCGTGCCTTTGTCGCGGGCCTTTCAGAAAATATGTGCGGGAAATTCACCTTTCGGCGGGTCGTTCCCCGGCCTCAGGCGGTCACCGTGCGGCGGCGCCAGCTGTAGCCCTCGCCCTTTTCGGCGTGGCGGGCCGTCGGCTGGTAGTGCTCGGCGATGCCTGGCAGCCGACCCTCTTCGAGCCGCTTCAGCGCCGTGGCGTTCTTCACCGAAAAGCTGTCGATGCCACAGCGCAGCATCAGCGGCACCTGGTCGATCAGCACATCGCCGACCGCGCGCAGCTCATTCCTGTAGCCGAGCCGGTCACGCAGCAGCGAGGCATGCGAAAAGGCGCGGCCGTCGTTGAAGGCCGGGAAATCCACCGCGACGATCTCGAGGCGGTAGAGATAGGGTTCGAGCTTGCGCACGTCGTCCGCCGGGCGGATCAGCACACCGAGGCCGACATCGTTGCTCTCCTCGGCCCGGGCGATCATCTCGTCGAGCGGCAGCAGCACCTTCTGGTCTTCGGTCGCCTTCACCTCCTCGGTCTCGATCACCCAGGGGTCGTTTGCGACGAAGCCGGTTTCTCTCCAGAGTCTTGGTTCCTGGGTCATTTACGCCGCCTCCGCCTTGGCGTCGCCATAGAGCGCTTCCTTGAACGGCTGCGGTCCGACACGGCGATAGGCTTCGAGGAAGGTTTCTTCCTTGGCGAGGCGAAGGCCGAGATAGGTGTCGACGATCGTCTCGACTGCGTCGGTCACCTTGTTCGGCTCGAAACCTCGGCCGATGATCTCGCCGATCGAGGTGTTTTCGTCGCCGGAACCGCCGAGCGTGATCTGGTAAAGCTCGGTTCCCTTCTTCTCGACGCCCAGCAGGCCGATATGGCCGACATGGTGATGGCCGCAGGCATTGATGCAGCCGGAAATCTTGATCTTGAGCTCGCCGATCTCGGCCTGGCGCTCCGGCGAACCAAAGCGGGTGGAGATTTCCTGCGACAGCGGGATCGAACGGGCGTTCGCCAGCGCGCAATAGTCCAGCCCCGGACAGGCGATGATGTCGGTGATCAAGCCTGCATTAGCGGTCGCGAGATTGTGGGCCACCAGCGCCCGATAGAGCGGCTCGAGATCGGCCAGCGCCACATGCGGCAGGATGACGTTCTGCTCGTGGCTGATGCGGATCTCGTCGAAGGCGAATTCTTCCGCCAGGTCGGCGATCGCGTCCATCTGCACATCGGAAGCGTCGCCCGGAATGCCGCCGATGGGTTTAAGCGATATCGTCACCATGCCGTAGTCGGGATGTTTGTGCGGTTGCACGTTCTGGTCGACCCAGCGGGCGAAATTTTCGTCGGTTTTTTTCCAGCCGGCGAGCTGCGGCCAGCCTTCGGCGCGATCGACCAGGGCCGGCGGCGCGAAATAGGCGGCGATCGCCTGGATGTCCTTCTCCGGCAGCTTCAGCTCGGTGCCCTGCAGATGGGAGAATTCCTCCTCCACCTGGCGGGCCAGTTCCTCGGCTCCGGTCTCATGGACGAGGATCTTGATGCGCGCCTTGTATTTGTTGTCGCGGCGGCCATGCAGATTATACACGCGCATGATCGCGGTCGTATAGGAGAGCAGGTCTTCCTCGGGGAGGAAATCCTTGATCTTCTTGGCGATCATCGGGGTACGGCCCTGCCCGCCGCCGACATATACAGCAAAACCGATTTCCCCGGCCTCGTTCTTCTTCAGGTGCAGGCCGATATCATGCACCTGGATCGCGGCGCGATCGCGCTCGGCGCCGGTGACGGCGATCTTGAATTTGCGCGGCAGATACGAGAATTCCGGGTGGACCGACGACCACTGGCGCAGGATCTCGGCGTAAGGCCTGGGATCGGCGACTTCATCAGCGGCGGCACCGGCGAAATGGTCGGCGGTGACATTGCGGATGCAGTTCCCCGACGTCTGCAGAGCGTGCATCTCGACGCTTGCGAGCTCGGCCAGGATATCCGGCGTGTCGGAGAGTTTCGGCCAGTTATACTGGATGTTCTGGCGGGTGGTGAAATGCCCGTAACCGCGGTCGTATTTACGGGCGATATGGGCGAGCATGCGCATCTGCCTGGCATTGAGCGTCCCATAAGGGATCGCGACGCGCAGCATATAGGCGTGAAGCTGGAGGTAGACCCCGTTCATCAGGCGCAGCGGCTTGAACGCGTCCTCGGCCAGCTCACCGGCGAGGCGGCGGCCGACCTGATCGCGGAACTGCTCCACGCGGCTCGAAACAAAAGCGTGGTCGAATTCGTCGTAACGGTACATGACTTCCTCAAACTGCGATGAAGGCCGGATCGGCGGGGCGGTAGCCGGCAGCATATTCCATGGTCGGGCCCTGGGCACGAATACGTTCGCGAAGACGCAGCGGCCAGAGCTTGCCGTCCTGCTCCTGCACGTCGATGACGGCGACGTCAACCACCCGGTTCTGCGCAAAATCGCGCTTGCCGATCGCCTCCAGCGAGGCCACGGCCTCGGGATGGCGGGCGACGATCGCGTCCTGCAGGTTTTCCACCCATTGGCCGCTCGCATCGAGCCAGACGGCGATGCCGTCGGAAAGGCGGTTGGCGGTCAGAACCTTGTCAGTCATCTTGTCTGTTCCATTTCCTCGCGAACCGGAATCTTACCATGAGAAAGCGGTTCGGACTTTTCGAAATTCGCACCGGCGACGGCTTCGCCGATAATCACCATGACCGGACCGGAAAGATCGTCGCGCGCTTCCAGGTCCGGCAGCTCGCGAAGAACGCCGTGGAAGAGCCGGCGGTCGGCGCGGCTGGCATTTTCGATCACGGCCACGGTGGTTTCCGGGGCAAGGCCGGCGCCCATCAGGCGTTCGGCGACGGAGGCGGCAACCGTGCGGCCCATGTAGACGGCGATC
>NZ_JALBGW010000258.1:0-4332 GCF_023006485.1 Neorhizobium sp. BETTINA12A | reverse complement strand
TGCCGCGGGCATATAGGCGATCGACAGGGTCTGCTCCGACCTGCCCCTGGTCTCCACCACCGTATGCGTCACTCCGTCGATCACTGTTGTTGTGGTCAGCACCGTCGTCGACCCGCTCAGGCTGCGGCTAAAACTCCGGGTCGCTGCCCCGTTCACCGACTTGGTCAAAAGCCCGACATTGTGGAACGGAGGCGATCCGACGCCGGCGTCGGCCGTGTCATAGGTGTTGGCAGCCGTCACCGTGGCGGTCGTCTCGCCGGCCGCCTTCACCTGCTTGGTGAGCAGCCGGCCCATCTGATCATAGGCAAGCGTCGTCACCGCGCCGCGGGCATCCGTCTGGCTGACCAGACGGTTGGCATTGTCGTAGGTGTAGGACCAGTCGCCGAGATCAGGGTCACTCGCCGTCAGACGGTTGCCCAGGAGGTCGTAGGTGTAGGTCCAGGTGGCGCCGCCGTCATCGCGCACGCCCCTGAGCCGCCCCACGACATCATAGCTGCGGTATTCGTTGACCCAGGTCCCCGCCAATTGGCTGGAGGCCAGGATCACATTGTTGTCCTTGTCCGTGAGCGTGCGACGGAGCTTACTCTCCTCGTCAGTCATGCGGATATCCATCACCGGCAGATTGCTCGTACCCGTGATGGCGGTCGGCTGGACCAGGTAGGTATAGGTCCGCTGCGAGGCGTCCGGGTTGACGGTCTTCACCACCCGGTCCTGCCAGTCGTAGCTGTTGACCGTCCATTGCGCCGTCTCGTCGGCAAAGCGGGCAAAGGCCGCCTGCCAGACATTGCCGCGGGCATCATAGCTCGTATCGGTGATGCGCCGCTGGCCGCTGGCTGTCTCGCCTGGCGTCTGAACCCGCCATGGCCGGCCGAGGCCGTCGTAGAAGGTCCGGGTGAACACATCGCCCGTCCCCGTCGCCAGCGGCTCATAAGTGACCACCGCCTGGGATGCCGGATTGCCCTCGTTCTCATAACGGGTGTTGACGTATTTGCCGGTGCCCCAATGCGTATAGCCATAGGGCCGGCAGAACGGATCATAGGTGAACGTCTCCGTCACTCCGTTCCAGTCGATCTTGCGCGCCGGCTTGCCGCAGACATAGTCGTTGGTGAAGGTCGAGACGAACCGCGCATCCGCCGGTTGCCCGCCGGTGGCAAAATACTTCGGCGCCCGCTCCGCCACCACATGAAGGTGATAGTCCGGGTCATAGTCCCACTCCGTGCGGCTGCCCTCCCCGTCCACATGTGACAGCCGGTTGCCGTAAGCGTCATAGGTGAACAGCTCATTATAGGAGGCCTGCGTCGGTTCGAATGACTTGAACGATCCGAGCATCGTCAGATTGCCTTTGGTCGGCGGTGCCGTGATATCCGTGCTGCCGTCGTAGTACAGGGTCTGATGCTGCTCAAAGACATCCGTGGAGGTGCTGAACCCGCCCGAGCGGATATTGCGTGCCCTCGGCAGCGAGACGATATAGGCCGCCGTATTCGGTGTATAGGACGCCAATGTCCAGGTCTCGTCGCCGGCGAGGTCCTTGCGGCCGAAATCGCGGATCTCGCTGATATTGCCATAGGCGTCGAAGATCCGTTCCTTGCGCAGGATAAGCGAGGTCCCCGCCTCGGTCAGCGTCGTCTCGCTGGCCGTGTTCAGCGCCTTGTACGGCTTGGTCGCCGCATTGACCACATAGGTCTCGGCCACTGTCTTCGAGGCGGTGTTGGCGCTATTGCGCGTCACCGTCTTCTCCGGCAGGCCGTAGCTTGCCAGGTCCTGCCGGTAGGTCGTCTCGACCACAGGGCGCGCCGTCTCGCCATTGGCCAAGGGTTTGGTCACCGTGATCGTCTTGTAGCCCCAAAACTTGCGCGCCTTCGGGTCATAGAGGCCGCCTGCATAGGCATAGTCGGTCGCCGCCACCTGCCCGCGCCCGTCATACACCCGCAACCGCGTCACCGCATGCAGCACCTGCGGCATGAACACGTTCGACCACCGCGTCGACGGCGTGTAATCCACCCCAACCGTCCCGCCCGTCTCCAGCTTCACCGTTCGCAACAGGTTCGGGTTGCCGTCACCGGGTTGCGACATAAAGGTGATATCACCGCTCACCTCAGGCAGACCGTCTCCATTGAAGTCGCCCGCTGCCCAATAACCCTGCGGGATGACGTAATTCGACACTAAATGCTGGATTCCGGCCGCACCGAACCCTATGCCGGAGACAGCGATCCTGTCATGCGTGAACTCGAACTTTCCGTCGTTATCGAAATCTCGCAACGAGCTTTCGTTGTTCAGGGAAAATCCGCCGGACAAAACAAAGCCTGTGCCCGTAGAGAGCCACATCTGAGAATTGGATCCGTTCCAGAAAACGATGTCGGTCGTGCCGTCGCCGTTGAGATCTCCCAACCTGCAAATAAAGGGGGTTCCGCAGTTTGGGCCAGCCGGAGCGCCGATCCAGGCTCCATCGACGTTTCGCAAAACGAGAGCGCTAGGGTGTACGAGGAATAAGCTTTGACGCCCGTTTGCTGCGAAATCCCCCACACTTGAGGGAGTATCGCCACCGACATACGCGATGTTGTCGACACCATCTCCATCGAAATCCAATGAGACAAGGCCGGCGAGACTTGGAGCCTCATGAGGGGCAGTGCTGCAGGCGGTGACGAAGGGTGGCGTCGCGCACCCCTCCAGCGTCAGCGTCCAATTCGGTCCAACCTTATAGACAAAATCCTGCCACCGGGTAACGATCTCTGGCCCTTCAAAAGTACTGGAAGATGAGGCGATTACGATATCCTTGCCATTTGCCGCGGTGTGGCGACCGGCGAACCACCTGAGGCTTCCAGGAGTATTGCCGTAAACCTGCGTCAGGGCCGGCAGAGTCGATGTCAAGACCGACTGTGTCGTCAAATTTGGGCCGAGAAGTTTCGTGAAGGCCAGATGGTATCGAATACCTCCGCCAGTGGATGGATCGTTGCCGTCCCCGCAGCCCTCACAAAGGGTCTCCTGGTAGATCTGAAACGATTCATCCTGACCATCAAAATCGACATCGAGATTGACTCCTCCAACGAAAGTCCCGGTTGGATACGTCCCAATAAGCTGGCTTACTTGCTGGGGCGCATAGTTGAAGTTGGCATTATCATACGTCATCTGCCTGATGGTCTTGAATGTGGTTCCGGTGACGACGCCGGCGGCGGAGACGGTGGCGTCGTCACCGTAGCGGTCGACCTTGGTCAGCCGCGAGGCGTTCGAGAACGGCGCCTGGTCGTAGGTCAGCGTATAGGCCGATCGCAGTTCCCCGCCGACCTTCACCGCGATCGTTCTGATCCGCTGCTTGGTATAGGACAGCCCAAGGCCGTTGGCCATCACCAGGTAGTCCGGCCGCGCCTCGTAATGGAAGTTGACGCTCATCCCGCCGTAGCTGACCACCGACGGATAACACACCGGCAGGTCCGGGCAGGTATAGGCATAGTTGACGGCATTGCCGTTGGTGTCGGTCACCGACGACAGCAGGAAGCGACCGTCATGCTGCAGCTGATAATCAGGCGTGCCGGACGCCGGCGTGCTGCCGGCAATCGCCATCACCGATTTAAACAGCGACACCGTTCCGTCGCGGTCGGTCACCGTCCACGTGTTGGCGGTGGCATCGAAGATCACCCGCTTGAAGTTCTCGTTCTCGGTCACATGCGTGCCGCCGGCCGAGCAGGAGGCGGCCACCATGCCGGTGGCGCAACGCACCAGTTCCTCGCCGTTCAGCAGATAGACGTCATTGCCATCGAAGAACGGATAACCGTAGCCGGGCGTCGCCCGCTCGATCACGTCGAAACCGTCAACCCCCCAGGCATAACCGAGCCAGCCCTGGTAAAGGCCGCCCAGCCGGGTCTTGCGCGACGAACTGTAGTTCAGCGAAAGCTTCGGCTCCAGGCCGCGGAAGCCGGGAACCTCGATGCCGATCTTCTGGGTGAAGAAGCCATTGCCGGTGATCTCGGGCATCGACGCCTTTTCGGGCGCATTCAAGGAGGAGCCGCCGCCTGCGGATCCCGCTGCAGCGGCCATGGCCGACATTGCCTGAGGCTCAAGCGCACCATCGGCATCCTTGCCACTGGCATCCGCCGTGCCGGACTGTGTGTCTTCGCCCAGCTTAACGGCCGGCTTGCCCAGTGCCGTTCCAGGCACGCTTATACCCGCCTTGTCGGTCTGATCTTCGACGCCAGCGGCCTTGCCGTCACTGCCCCCCAAACCATTGCCCTGCGGCTTTCCCAGCCCCAGCGTCCGGTCCACCGCACGGTCGTTCGATGACGCGCCGGCCCCCGCCCCGGTCCTTGTCCCTGGCTCGAGCGCCTCGGCACCCGAACC
>NZ_JALBGW010000257.1:0-4375 GCF_023006485.1 Neorhizobium sp. BETTINA12A | reverse complement strand
CTTGCCGAGCCCGGCGTCATCGGTGACGAGGATCGACTGGGCACCGGCATCATGTTCGGCCTGGGCGAGCAGGTCCGCGGCCAGCCAGTCCGGATCGTTCTCAGCGTCGGCGATGACCAGGACTTCCGAAGGGCCCGCGATCATGTCGATGCCGACCGTGCCGAAGACATGCCGCTTGGCGGCCGCCACAAAGGCATTGCCGGGGCCGACGATCTTGGCGACCGGGGCGATCGTCTCTGTGCCATAAGCGAGCGCCGCCACGGCCTGGGCGCCGCCGACGCGGTAGATCTCGGTAACGCCGGCGATGCGGGCAGCGGCGAGCACGGCGGGATTGATGGTGCCGCCATTGGCCGGCACGACCATGACGAGACGTGGCACGCCGGCAACCCTTGCCGGCACCGCGTTCATGAGAACCGAACTCGGATAGCTTGCGGTGCCGCCCGGAACATAGAGGCCGACCGCTTCGATCGCGGTCCAGCGGGAGCCGAGGCCGACGCCGATCGCGTCCTCGTAGATATCGTCCTTCGGCATCTGGCGGGCATGGTGGCGCTCGATCCGTTCGGCGGCAAACTTCAGGGCGTCGACGACCTTCCGGTCGGTCTCGGCGAAGGCGGCGTCGATCTCGGCCTCGGTCACCTTTATTCCGACCTTGGCGAGGTCGATACCGTCGAAGCGGGCGGAATAATCGATCAATGCCTGGTCGCCGCGGGCGCGCACATCGTCGATGATGGCGCGCACCACCGTATTCACATCTTCCGAGACCTCCCGCTTGGTCGAGAGAAATGCGGAAAACTTCGCCTCAAAGTCCTGCGACGCCTGATCCAACCAGATTGCCAAGCGGATATCCCTTCCAGCTCAAAAAACGATGTTATCCCGCTCAGACCGTTCGGGCAAAGGGGCCAGATCAGGGATGACGGGGCTTCGACGCCGTTTCCCATGCGCCGCCGACATCCGCAAGAGCAACTTCGATGCATTCGACATCGAGCGCAATCGTCGATTTGCCGGAAAGCACCAGCTCGATCGTCCCTTCCGGGCCGTCGCCCTTCTGCGAGAAGGTGATCGCCAAAAGCGACAGGACCTCATCCTTGCGGCCGCGATTGACGCCCGTCGAGCGCACCGCCTCGACCCGCTTGAAGACGATGGCCGAGCGGCGGCGTTCGAAACTTTTACGTTTTTTCTCGCCGGCATTTTCCCAGACGAAGCGGTTGGCCGCGAGCGAGAAGTTGCGCTCGGGCTGCGACCAGCGCACGTCACCCACCTTGAAGACCGCATCCTGCATATGGGCGGAAATGACACCCAGGTCGTCCGGGTCGAGGGCCAGCAGCTTCAAGTCGGTCATCGCTTCCAATATCCATTAAGAGGCGCGCGTTCACGCGAAAGTTCCTGGACTTGAGATAGGATGTGGCGAGGCAAGAAGCAACGGCGGAGCGCAAGACAGAACGTAGCTTTATCCGCAGCCGACAGATGGTGCCGGCACGGTTCAAAAATGGGAATGGGGCAGGCAGGGCATTGGGTATTGATGTGAGGTCGGTTTCCGCCTGCCCCGATCGTCTTTTGCGGTTCAGGGAGGATTTCCGAGCCCTCCCCTCGCCGCTTTTGACGACCATCACCGGAACCGGGCACTTTCGAACCTTGGTGAAGGCAGCCGGTTCGCGAACCCGGTTCCCATCCGATGACGCGGCCATTATTGCCCGGTGTCTTGATCCCGGGGATGTCGATGGAGCGAAAAATCTGCCAAGCCCTTGACGAAGCAGGAAGGCAACCGCCGTCCGGCCGCATTTCCTCCCCGGAGTTATCGGGGATATCGCCTTGGCATGCGTAGTTACGAATGCGCTACGATGTGATTAACAAGGCGAGGCGCTTCCTCGGCAACCGCCAATATGGTGCCTGACTTTCGGGTCGAGGCGAAATCCAATCCGGCGAAATAGAGGTCCGGCAGGGCGGTCACGCCGTCCTCGTGAACCGGTTGCCCCAAGCTGTCGAGCACACCGGGAAGTCTCACCCAACTAAAATCACCCTTGAAGCCTGTGCACCACCGGCCTGCTTCGGCCAATCCCTCCGCGATCTGGACGCCCGATTGGCCGCCTCCGACCACCAGCACCGGTCCGTCGGGCAGATCGGCATCGCCGCGGTAACAGGCCGACGGCAGACCCTACTCCACGCGATTTGGCGCGTTGTTGCGGAGGCGAATGAGGGGTAGCCTTGTTCCAAACGTTGAGATCCGAGGACACCCGACCATGACACTTTCCTCGCCGCAACCGTCACCCCGGATCCTCTTTTCCAGTGAGGGAAGAGCCTGGAACGCGCTCGATGCCGCTCTCGTGCATATCCCGGGCGGAATGTCTTCGCATGTGCGGGGGAGCGAACTGCATCGACTGGGCATGCATTTCGGTCCGCCCGTTCAGGCGGATTGCACGGTCGGCGACAGGCGGATGCGGCGTTTGCAGAAGCCCGGCGATATCGATTTCGTTCCGGCGGGCGTGGATGGATCCTGGGAGGACGATGCGGATTGCCAGATCCTGCGGCTGAGCCTTCGCCCCTCGCTTCTGGAACAGGTTGCCGAAGAGCTCGGAAGGGACCCAGCAAGGATCGAATTCATCCCGCGGCTCCAGCTTCGCGATGCCCGTATCGAGGCGATCGGCTGGGCCATCAAGGCGGATCTCGAGGCGGAAATGCCGTCCGATCCACTCTACATCGATCTTCTGGCGAACGCGCTGGCCGTCCGACTGATCGAAACCACGACTGACGGCAGTCCATACCCAGCAGCCTCCGGCGCGCTGAGAATGTCCGCGCGCCAGCTCAGAATGCTGATCGACTTCATCGAGACGAACTTGGACCAGAAACTCCATCTCGCCGATCTGGCGACGGTCGCGGGCGTCAGCGTCACCCGGCTCAAGACGCTGTTTCGCAACAGCACCGGAACGTCCGTGCATCAATATGTGATGCGCCGCCGCATCGAATACGCAAGGGCCCTGATCGCCACGACGAGGATGCCGGCCAGCGAGATCGCCCTGGCCGCCGGTTTCGCTCACCAGAGCCATATGGCCTCGACGATGCAGCGTATCCTCGGTCAGACTCCGAGCGAGATCGCTCGTCCGGCACCCGAAATCCGGCCGAAACTGCAAAGATCCGTCTGAATCTGCGCGATGCGGCCTGCCCTATTCCTTAGCTCTATACCTCGCAACTCAAGGAATTGGACATGCTTGCAATCGTCGGAGCGGCCGGAAAGGTCGGTTATTCAACATCATTGGCATTGCGCAAGGCGGGCGTGCCCGTCAGGGCGATCCTGCGCGATCCGGCAAAGACGGAACAGCTGAGCAAGATCGGCTGCGAGATCGCAATCGCCGACCTTCTGGATGCCGAAGCCCTCGCCAGATCGATCGCCGACGCGGATGCCGTACAGATCATCCTCCCGGCCTCGCCGCAGGCGAAAGACACCGCCGACGAGATGCTGCGGGCGATAGAAAGCCTTGCCGGAGCGCTCGAACAGGCGCGCCCGAGGCGGGTGCTGGCGATTTCCGACTACGGCGCTCACGTCACCGACGACATCGGGATGCCCAGCATGTTCCGTATATTCGAGGACAGGCTCGGCCGGCTCGATACCCACACGCTGCTGCTGCGATCGGCGGAGCATATGGAAGGATGGGGGCGCGTCATCCCGACCGCCATCGCATCCGGCATCCTGCCGACCTTTCACGACCCGGTCGGCCGGAAGTTTCCAACGATTTCGGCTCCGGACCTCGGCCCGATTGCCGCCGGCCTGCTGTTGCAGCCTGCTACCCGCAAAGGCCTCGAGGTCATCCATGCCGAAGGACCAGGCAGATACAGTGCCAGCGACGTTGCGGAGGCGCTGGGCCAGCTCCTGGGCCGGACGGTTTCCTCACAAACCATACCCCGTCCGCAATGGAAGGAACGTTTCGACCGGATCATGAACGCGAGTGCCGCCGGACTGCTGATTAAGGTCTATGACGCCCATAACAAGGGCGGCCTGATCGAGATCGAACCGGGCGCCAGCAATATTCTTTACGGCACGACCGAACTGATCGACGCTTTGCGGCCGCTGCTTCCGCCGCAGTAAAGGCCGACCGGAGCGGTTGCGGTCCGGTCGGCTGCAGGACGGTTCAACACTCGCCCGGGAGCGAATGACCGCCCTGACCCGTCGACTGGCACTACCGCGCCATCCTCAGCTGGGAAAATCGGCGGAAAGGCTGATGTCCTCCCAGAGTTCGATCTGGGCCAGGCGCTCCTTCAGCTTCTGGGTGACGGCATTATAGGCGATGGCGCCCAAAACCAAGTGGCGGGGCGCCTGATCCGCTTCGGTCGCGGCGATCATCGCCTCGCCGGCGCGCACCGGATCGCCCGGCTGGCGGCCGCT
>NZ_JALBGW010000256.1:0-4380 GCF_023006485.1 Neorhizobium sp. BETTINA12A | reverse complement strand
CCCGCGCCGTCAATCCGCGCTTCATCGCCGGCCAGATGCGCCACGGCCCGCGCGGCGCAGCGGAACTGGTGGAGACGGTCGACCGTCTGATTGGTTTTGCCGAGACCACCCATGCCATCCCGCAATCGCTGATCGAGGCGACCTACGACGCCTATCTCGGCGACGAAAAGGTCCGCGACTTCCTGCTGAGCCAGAACGCCGAAGGAGCCCGCTTCATGGCCGCGCGGTTCCGCTCGGCGCTTCGCCGCGGCCTCTGGCATCCCCGCCGCAACGCGGTGGATGCCGAGCTCGAAATGCTCACCCGGGAGAAGGTCGCATGACGGCACTCTCCCTCGATCGAAACACGCTGGATATGCGCCGTGGCGCCTGCCCCGCCCTGTCCGCCCCGATGCAGACCGGCGATGGGCTTCTCGCCCGCGTCGCGCTGACTGACGCGATCACCCCGGCACAGCTGGCGGAGCTCTGCCGGCTGGCGCGGCGCCATGGCAACGGCATTCTCGATATTTCCGCCCGCGGCAACCTGCAGGTCCGGGGACTGAGCGAGGCCTCGGCTCCCGTTCTCGATGCCGATGTCCGCGCGCTGGACCTGCCGCTTCGCGAGGGACTTGCTGTCGAAACTCCGCCCCTGGCGGGGATGGACGACACCGAGATCGCCGATCCGCGCGCCATAGCCAAGGCGATCCGCCAAGGCGCCCGCGACATCCCCGGCCTTGCTCCAAAGATGTCGGTGGTGGTTGACGGTGGCGGACAGCTCAGGCTTTCCGACCTCCTGGCCGATATCCGGCTTGCCGCCGTTTCCAGCGATGAAGGCATCCACTGGACCCTGCTTTTGGGCGGCACCGAAACAACCGGTCGCGTTTTCAGTGTTCTACGTGAAACAGAGGCCGTCTCCGCCACTTTGGCGCTGCTTCGAAAGCTCGGCGAAAAGGGACCCAAGGCGAGGGGACGCGATCTCGCTGCCGGCTTGCCCACGAACGATGTGCCCGGGCGGACAGCCTCGCCTTTCGGCACCTTCCGTCTCTCCGGCGACCTTTTCGTGGCAGGCATCGGCCCGGCCTTTGGTCAGGCAAACGCCGAGGACC
Organism: Neorhizobium sp. BETTINA12A; assembly: GCF_023006485.1. Taxonomy (NCBI): domain Bacteria; kingdom Pseudomonadati; phylum Pseudomonadota; class Alphaproteobacteria; order Hyphomicrobiales; family Rhizobiaceae; genus Neorhizobium; species Neorhizobium sp. BETTINA12A. Next base: position 3,298 of record NZ_JALBGW010000256.1, on the reverse strand, counting down.
TGATCGCTCTTTGCGACGAAGCCCAGCGGCTGGGAATACGAACCCTGAAGCCGGCTTTCGACCATTCGCTGTTGTTTTTTGGCGCTCAAACCGCCTGCGAAGCGCTCACCGCTTTTGCCGGCAGCAACGGCTTCGTCACCTCGCCGAGCGATCCGCGTTCGGCCATTGCCGCCTGCTCCGGAAGCCCCGCCTGCAATTCCGCGAGCGTCGCCACCCATGAACTCGGCGCCAAAGCGGCGGAAGAGTGCAGCGACCTGCTGGACGGCTCGTTCAAGCTGCATGTGACCGGCTGCCCCAAGGGCTGCGCCCATCCGCAGCCGTCAGCGCTTGCACTCTGCGGGACGGCCGCCGGCCTTTCGCTCATCGCCGGAGGAAAAGCAGCTGACGAGCCCTTTGCCTCGGTCGCTTTTGCCGATACCAACAACTCCCTTCGCCGCATCGCCGATCTTGTCCGAGACGAAAGGCGCGCCGGCGAAAATTCCGCCGCCTGCCTCGCCCGTCTGGGACCGCGCCGGCTTGCTGCGGCCGTTATGTCAGGACGATCATGAACAGTTACGATTACATTCGCGAAGGCGACGCGATCTATGAAAAGTCCTTCGCGATCATCCGCGAGGAAGCCGACCTCTCGCCCTTTTCGTCGGAACAGGCCGATATCGCGGTGCGCATGATCCACGCCTGCGGGCTGGTCGAGGCGGCTCAGCATTTCCGGTTCTCGAAGGATTTCGTTGCCCAGGCGCGCGGCGCGCTTCACGTCGGCAAGCCGATCTATTGCGATGCCGAAATGGTGGCCCACGGCATTACCCGCGCCCGCCTGCCGGCCCATAACCAGGTGATCTGCACGCTGCGCGACGGCCGCACGATCGAGCTTGCCAAGACCATCGGCAACACCCGTTCGGCTGCCGCGCTGGATCTCTGGGACGATCTTGAAGGCGCAGTCGTTGCGATCGGCAATGCGCCGACCGCGCTCTTCCGCCTGCTCGAAATGCTCGACGCCGGCGCGCCGCGCCCGGCTGCCATCATCGGCATGCCGGTCGGTTTCGTCGGTGCGGCGGAATCCAAGGAAGCGCTGATGGAGGCGACGCTCGGTATTCCCTATGCAATCGTGCGCGGCCGCATGGGCGGCTCAGCGATGACGGCTGCCTGCGTCAACGCGCTGGCGAGGGCTGGACTGTGAACGCCGTACTCCTCAAGGGCAGGCTCACCGGCGTCGGCACCGGACCCGGCGACCCCGAACTGCTGACGCTGAAGGCGGTGCGTGCGATCCACGAAGCGGACGTGATCGCCTTCTTCTGCAAGAAGGGTTCGAGCGGCAACGGCCGCGCCATCGTCGAGGCACATATCCGGCCAGGTACGCTCGAATTGCCGCTGGTCTATCCGGTCACGGTCGAGACCCACAAGGACGAGGCCGATTATCGCGGCCCGATCGCCGATTTCTTCGACCGCTCCGCGGACGACATCGCCGCGCATCTCGATGCGGGCAGGCACGTTGCCGTGCTGAGCGAAGGCGACCCGCTGTTCTACGGATCCTACATGCATCTGCATGTGCGCCTGGCCGACCGCTACCACGCGGAAGTTATCGCCGGCGTCACCGCCATGTCCGGCTGCTGGTCGATGACCGGCATGCCGCTCGTCCAGGGCGACGATATTTTGAGCGTGCTGCCGGGAACCCTGTCCGAAGAGAAGCTTGCGGAGCGGCTTGAAAACACCGACGGCGCAGTGATCATGAAGGTTGGCCGCAACCTGCCAAAAATCCGCCGGGCGCTGGCCTCCGTCGGCAAGCTATCCGGAGCGCTCTATGTCGAGCGCGGCACGATGGCGAACGGCGCAGCACAGCGTCTGGAAGAGCGCGACGAGAGCCCTGCACCCTATTTCTCGATCGTACTCGTGCCCGGCTGGAAGACACGGCCATGACAACGGGTTCATTGACCGTCGTCGGCCTTGGCCCCGGCAATCCCGACCAGATGTCACCGGAGGCGGCCGCCGCAGTGATGGCTGCTGCGGATTTTTTCGGCTATTTTCCGTATATCGACCGTTTGAACCTCCGCCCCGACCAGCGCCGTCACGCGTCCGATAACCGGGAGGAACTGGCGCGCGCCCGCGCCGCGCTCGAAATGGCGGCGGGCGGAGGCAAGGTCTGTGTCGTCTCGGGCGGCGATCCCGGCGTGTTCGCCATGGCCGCCGCAGTCTGCGAGGCGATCGACGAAGGTCCGGCCTTATGGCGCGAGATCGATTTTTCGGTCGTTCCCGGCATTACCGCCATGCTCGCCGTCGCGGCCAAGGCCGGTGCGCCGCTTGGCCATGATTTCTGCGCCATCTCGCTTTCGAACAATCTGAAGCCGTGGGATGTGATCGAGAAACGCCTGGTCGCAGCGGCGACGGCCGGGTTCGTGATGGCTTTCTACAACCCGATCAGCAAGGCGCGCCCGCATCAGCTCGACGAAGCCTTCGATATCCTGCGCGCCCATCTGCCCGGCACCGTTCCCGTAATCTTCGGCAGAGCAGCCGGCCGGCCGGATGAGGCTATCCGGATCGTGCCCCTTGCTGAGGCGGCAGGCAACATGGCCGACATGGCGACATGCGTGATCGTCGGCACCGCGGAAACGCGGCTGATTGAGCGGGAGAACCGGCGCCCGATCGTCTATTCCCCGCGTTATTTCAGGGGCGCCGGCGCATGATCGAGCCAGGCCAGCATCTCCTCGGCGGTCTCAACGGACGGCACTTCCGGCAGGTCCGGACGGCGGATCAGGACGACATCGATACCAAGTTTGCGCGCAGCGGCGATCTTGCCGTAGCTCGCCGGCCCGCCGCTGTTCTTGGCAACGATCACCTCGATGCCGTGATCTTGGAGAAGCTGGGCCTCGTCCGCCTGTTCGAAGGGGCCGCGCGCGGTCAGATAGACGGCGTTCGGGACGGAAAGCGGCGGCTCGACCGGATCGACGCTGCGGACCAGGTAGTCGTGCTGCGGCGCTGTTTCGAAGGGCAGAAGTTCCTGCCGGCCGAGCGTCAGGAAGGCTTTTCGCGGGACCGCTCCCAGGGCAGTGACCGCATCGGCGACGCTCTCGACTTCAATCCAGCGGTCGCCGGGCTGTCTCTGCCAGGCCGACCGTCGCAGGGCGACAAGCGGAACGCCGGAAATCTCGGCGGCTTTGGCCGCGTTGCGGGAAATCTGAGCTGCATAGGGATGCGTCGCATCGATCAGGATCGAGATGCCTTTTTGCCGGAGATAAGCGGCAAGCCCTTCGGCACCGCCAAAACCGCCGACACGCACCGGCACGGGTTGCTCGGCCGGCGCGCGCGT
>NZ_JALBGW010000255.1:0-4396 GCF_023006485.1 Neorhizobium sp. BETTINA12A | reverse complement strand
ATGGAGACGATCCGGCCGACGACGATCAGGGCGGGCGCGGCGAATTTCTGCCGCACGACCTCCGCCTCGACCGTTGCAAGCGTTGCGGTCAGCGAGCGTTCGTCCGGCGTCGTCGCCGCCATCAGCACCGCGACCGGCGTTTCCGGCGATAGCCCACCTTCGATCAGCAGCCTGGCGATCGTGCCGATCGTGCTGACGCCCATATAGACGACGATCGGCTCGCCGGTTTTCGCCAGCGCCTTCCAGTCCAGGTCGCCGGGGCTGCCGGCCGCATGGCCGGTCGCAAGCGTGATCGCGCGGCTCATCCCCCGCATCGTCGCGGGAATGTTGGCGGAAGCGAGAGCCGCCAGCGCCGAAGTCATGCCCGGCAGGATGCGGAATGGAATGTTTTCTCGAACCAGCGCTTCCGCTTCCTCGCCGCCGCGCCCGAACACGAAGGGATCGCCGCCCTTCAGCCGCAGGACACGCCGGCCCTTGCGGGCGAGTTCGATCAGCAGGCCGGTAATGTCATCCTGGGCGACAGAAGGCTTTCCGCCGCGTTTTCCGACGAAGATCAGCTCTGCGGTCGTTGCGAGCGACAGCACGCCGTCGGAGACCAGTGCGTCGTGGACGATCACGTCCGCCTTGCCGATCGCATCGGCGACTTCCAGCGTCAGGTAACGCGGGTGGCCGGGGCCGGCGCCGGCGAGCCAGACATGGCCGGGCTCGAAGACGGGTGCTGCGACGATGGTTTCGATGCTTTCATTCATATGCGGACCTTTGACCGGTGACGCTCGGCCCCGGTCGGGCTATAGAAACGGCCATGGAAGTGGATGGCAAGAACCTTCGTCGTGGCTGGACCACGGGAACCTGTGCGGCGGCGGCGAGCAAGGCGGCTTGTCTTGCCCTCCTTTCCGGAAAATTCTCCGATCCGGTCGAGGTGACTTTGCCCAGCGGGCAGACGCCGTCCTTCGCGCTCGCCGTCGAAGAAGCCGGCGAGGGATTTGCGAGAGCCGGGATCATCAAGGATGCCGGCGATGACCCGGACGTCACGCATGGGGCGCTGATCAAGAGCACCGTGCGGCGCGGCGCGGCCGGCAGCGGCATCACCTTCAAGGCCGGCGAAGGCGTTGGCACCGTCACCCGCGCCGGCCTGCCCCTGCCCGTCGGTGAACCTGCCATCAATCCGGTGCCGCGCAAGATGATCGCCCAGGCGATCGCAGAGGTCGCCGGCGAAGAGGCAGATTTCGAGGTCGAGATTTCCGTCGCCGATGGCGAAAAAATCGCCGAGAAGACGCTCAACGGTCGGCTCGGAATCCTGGGCGGCATATCGATCCTCGGCACGACGGGGATCGTCATTCCCTTTTCCTGTTCGGCCTGGATCCATTCGATCTGGCGCGGCATCGACGTGGCGCGCGCCGCCGGGCTCGATCATGTAGCAGGCGCCACCGGCAACACGTCCGAAAAAGCGGTGCAGGCGCATCATGGATTGCACGAGATCGCGCTGATCGACATGGGCGATTTCGTCGGCGGCATGCTGAAATATCTGCGCGACCATCCGGTGCCGAAGGTGACGATCGCCGGCGGCGTCGCCAAGATGACCAAGCTCGCGCAGGGCATGCTCGACGTCCACTCCAAGCGCGGACTGGCCGATCTCGAAGCTCTGGCGAAGCTCGCCAGTGAAGCCGGAGCGAGCGAGGAGCTTGCGGCGCAGATAGCGGCTGCCAACACCGTATCCCAGGCGTTTGCGCTCGCCGGCGACAACGGACTGGCGCTGGGCGACCGGATTGCCGCGCTCGCCTGGAAGACGGCCGCCAAGGCGCTCAAACAGCCCGAGGTCGCGCTGGAAATCCTCGTCTTCGATCGCGAGGGCCGGTTGGTCGGCGGGACCGCGTTTACCCCGTCCGATCATTCGGAATCCTTGTCGCCGGCCTGAGGCCAGCCGGGCCTGAAGCGGCGCACGTAATCGGCATTGTAAAGCTGGCTCTCGACGAAATCGGCAGCGCCCAGGCCCTTGCCAACGAAAATCAGCGCCGTGCGTTCGGCTGGTTCCGCCGCCAGCTTTGCTTCGATATCGGCAAGCGTACCGCGGATGATCCGTTCTTCCGGCCAGGAGGCGCGAACGACGATTGCGACCGGGCAATCGGCGCCATAAAGCGGTGTCAGTTCGGCGACAATGCGGTCGAGCGCATGGATGGCGAGGTGGATTGCCAGCGTCGCGCCGGTCGCACCAAAGGCAGCCAGCGTCTCGCCTTCCGGCATTTTCGAAGCGCGGCCGGACACGCGGGTGAGCACGAGGCTCTGCGCCACTTCCGGGATCGTCAGCTCCCGCCTCAGGGCCGCGGCGGCGGCGGCGAAGGAGGGCACGCCGGGGGTCAGCGTGTAGTCGATGCCGTGCTTCTCCAGCCGGCGGATCTGTTCGGCGACGGCGCTCCAGACGGAAAGATCGCCGGAATGCAGCCGTGCGACATCCTTGCCGGCCTGATGTGCCGCCACGTATTCCGCCTCGATATCGTCCAGCGACAGCGACCCGGTGTCGACGATCCGCGCATCTTGCGGGCAATAGTCGAGCAGTTCCTTCGGCATGATCGAGCCGGCATAAAGGCAGACCGGTGAGCGGGCGAGAATATCGCGGCCGCGCACGGTGATGAGGTCGGGGGCGCCGGGTCCGGCGCCGATGAAATGCACGGTCATGAATGGTCCTTCGAGCGTGCCAGCGCGCAGGTGGCGCCATCGGCAATCAGCCGCGCGACGATCAGTTCGGAAGCTTCGCCGGCGGCGGCCAGTGCCGCGGCTTCGGAAAGGCTTGGCGTGGCCGTTTGCGCAAGACTGTGTTTCGAAACTGTTCTGGTGCGCGCTTCCACCTGCTTCAGCGCCGCCTCGTCGACAATCTGCAGGGGCAGGCGCAGCCGCTCCGCAAGCGCGATCATCCCCGGCTCATGCCGCTTGATCTCGCCGGTCGCCAGAACGGAAACGGATTCACGTGAAATATTCGCCGCGGCGCAGGCAGCAGTTAGCGCCGAAAGCAGCGCTTCCGCGGACGTCCCCTTGCGACAGCCGAGACCGGCGGCAATCATGGTTTCACTCCGGGTTTCGTCCAGCTCCATTGGGTGACCGGCATGGCCGGCTTCCAGCCCGACATGCCGCCGATCGGCGCTGCGCGGGAAACCTCCATGCGGATCAGTTCGCCGCCGAGTTTCGCATGCGCTGTCAGGAGGACCGCTTCCATTTCCAGCGTCACGGCATTGGCGACCAGCCGCCCGCCGGGCTTCAACGCCTCCAGGGTCCTATCGAAAACGCCGGGTTCGCTGCCGCCGCCGCCGATGAAGATCGCATCCGGCTGCGGCAGGCCGGCCAGAGCTCCCGGCGCCTCACCTTCGACGATGCGCAGTCCGGGCACACCGAATGCCGAGGCATTCCGCGCGATCCGTGCTGCCCGATCCGGATTGGCTTCGATTGCAATGGCCTTCAGGGATGGATCGGCGAGCATCCACTCGATTCCGATCGAGCCCGAGCCGGCGCCGATATCCCACAACAGTTCGCCGCGGTGCGGAGCCAGTGCCGAGAGCGTCAGCGCCCGGATTTCACGCTTGGTGATCTGCCCGTCATGTTCGAACAGCGTATCGTCCAGTCCGAAAGCGCGCGGAAGGACAAAGGCCCCAGCTTCGGCCTTTACGACGATAGCGACGACATTCAGCACGTGGATATCCACTAGCGCGAACTCATCTGCCTGCTGCGAACGGATGCGTTCCGCCGCGCCGCCCAAAGATTCCAGAACAGTTATCCGAGAAGGCCCGAAACCGGTGCGAGACAAAAGCTCCGCCAGCGCCGCCGGCCCGTTCTCATCGGATGTCAGCGCGATGATCCGCCGGCCAGGATGCAGCAGCGGTCGGATGTAATCGAGCGGACGGCCATGCAATGATACGGTTTCGATGTCCTGCAACGGCCAGCCAAGCCTTGAGGCGGCCAGCGAAAAGGCCGAGGGGGCAGGATAAGCGGTATATTCTTCAGGCGCGACATGGCGGGACAGCGTTGCGCCGACGCCGAAGAAGAAGGGGTCTCCGGAGGCCAGCACGCAGACCTTTTGGCCACGCAGCGCCACGACGTCGCGCATTGTTGCATCAAACGGTGTCGGCCACGGTCGGGCTTCGCCGGTGATCAGGGAGGCTGCCAGTTCCAGATGCCGCCCGCCGCCGAAAACGACGGCGGCTGAAGCAATTGCCGCGCGCGCATTGTCGCCGAGGCCCGGCACGCCATCTTCGCCGATGCCGACGATGGACAGCCAGCGGCTTTGGGCTAAAGGTTTCCGAACTGATTCAGGAGGCATCTTGCAACGCTCCATTCTCATTCTCGGCGGCACGGCGGAAGCCCGCGCGCTGGCCGGAAAACTCGCCGGCGATCCGCGGTTTGCCGTGGA
>NZ_JALBGW010000254.1:0-4434 GCF_023006485.1 Neorhizobium sp. BETTINA12A | reverse complement strand
AATCATCCTGCCGATGATCGACAGCGACGAGGCGATGCAGCAGCAGGCCTCCGCCCGACAGCGCAACACGACCCGCAATGCCGCGCCGACGACCATTCCGGAAGACGGCGTCAACATCGATGCCGAGCTCGGTTTCGGCCCCGACGAGAGCGACGTCACGGGGCTTGCCGCGGAAGAGGATTCCGATATCGCCGAAGGTGTCGGCGACCAGCCCGTCGTCGACGGCATCGGCACCGACAATCCCCGCGCGCTGCAGTCGCGCCGCCAGCCGATCTCCCAACCCATGAACGACGACCGCGTGCGGGTGCCGCCGAAGCGCCAGGGCGCTGGCCTGCAAGGCGATCTTTCGAGCGGCAACGCGGCCAATCGCGACATGGCTTGGGGTAATGAGCGGAGCATAGCACCTCCCGGCAGCAGATCGGCGGCCGGCACTCAGCAGGTGGCAATGCTGCGGCCCAACAATCCGATGATCGACAGTGGCCCGATGAGCCAGCGCGACATGCCCTGGCAGCGCGATGTGATGCCGCAGTCGGAGGTGAGCTGCCGGGCGGAACTGAGGCGCCTCGGCGTCGAATTCGACGACCGGCCGCCCATCGACGCAGGCCCGAGCTGCAGGGTGCCTTATCCAGTGAAACTCTCCGGCCTGTCCGGCAATATCGACGTCAAGCCGGCCGTCACGCTGAACTGCCAGACGACGCTCGCCTTTGCCAAATGGGTGAAGAACGAGCTCGCGCCTTCCGCCCGTTACCGCTATCTGACCGGCATCCAGAAGATCGTGCCGATGGGCGGTTATTCCTGCCGGCGGATGAACAACAGCAACCAGCTCAACAATCCGATGTCCGAGCATGCCAAGGGCAACGCCATCGACATCGGCCAGATCGTGCTGAAGGATGGCCACGAGATCGACGTGCGCAAGAAGGGCCTGTTCTCGATGCGCGAGGGCGGCCTTCTGAAGGCGGTGCGCAGCGACAGCTGCAAGTATTTCAGCACTGTGCTCGGTCCGGGCAGCAATGCGGAACACTGGAACCATTTTCACTTCGACCTGCGCTCCCGCAGGGGCGGCAAGCGCTATTGCGACTGAGGTCTGACGATGGCCGATGCCGACATGCTCCGCAACTTGGCCCTCTCGCTCGAAGGAACGTCCGAGGCGCCGCATTTCGACCGGTCGGCGTTCAAGGTCAGGCGCATCTACGCGACGCTTGCGGCCGATGGCCTGACCGCGAATTTCAGGTTCACGCCCGACGAGCAGCAGTTCAAATGCGAGATGCTGCCGAATGCTTTTTCGCCCGTTCAGAACGCCTGGGGCCGTCAAGGCTGGACGACGGCGGTTCTTTCCGAACTCGAAGAGGCGGACCTCCGCGACGCCCTGGAAACCGCATGGCGGCATGCGCTGCCCGGCAGACGCAGGACCTGAGCTTCCGCTTCGGATATGGCGATTGCGGCGAGCCTGTGGACATTAACGCTCCTTAAACCATATGCGGAAACCAAACTGGAACCATAAGCAGCGGCGACGCAAGAGTGGTGGTGCCGCAGTCCGCCCCCCAGGCTTTACCCCTACTGCGGCACGAGACCCGACGCGCAGACCATGCCCATCGCGCGTCGGGTCTCACCCGGCCTCCCGAACGGAATTGGCTTGAACCCACAAAAAAGAAAGCCGGCTCAGGGAGCCGGCGAGAGTGGAGGTCGGGCTCGCGGGGAGGAGCCGTGCTTCCGGTTACTGAAGAACTCATACTTGAAAACAGTACGCATGCGGCAAGCGGAAAACGAGAAAGACTAAAACACTATGGTCATGACGGTCGCGCGAGGGGTTACGTGCGGCGTAAAGGGCGGGACCGTTGCTTGCCTGGTGGGACAATGCTGTAGGAACGTCACGGAAAAATGACAGCGGCGGTTTCTTCGGTCGAGACATCGCGGTCGAGACCGGATCGTCATTCCGGAGCGGCTCTTCCCGTCGATTATCCTCTGAAACCGTCAGCAATATTCTTCCACAAGGGATGGTTTCGAAGGTTGGGGTGCCTATATTCGCGGCGCATCCCGCAAATAGAATCCTTGGGAAGAACCGTTCCGCATGGCCTCAGTCGTTTCCATAGATAAGCTTACCAAGACCTACGAGAACGGGTTCCAGGCGCTGAAAGGCATCGACCTGGAAATCGAGGAAGGCGAGATCCTCGCGCTGCTCGGCCCGAACGGCGCCGGCAAGACGACGCTGATCTCGATCATCTGCGGCCTCGTCAATCCATCGACCGGCAAGGTCATGGTCGGCGGCCACGATGTCATCCGGGATTTCCGCCAGACGCGGTCGCTGATTGGCCTGGTGCCGCAGGAATTGACGACCGACATGTTCGAGACGGTGTGGAATACGGTCAGCTTTTCCCGCGGTGTCTATGGCAAGAAGCCTGATCCGGCGCTGGTCGAGAGGGTGCTGAAGGAATTGTCGCTCTGGAGCAAGAAGGACAACATGCTGCGCGAACTTTCGGGCGGCATGAAGCGGCGGGTGATGATCGCCAAGGCGCTCGCCCATGAACCGAAAATCCTGTTCCTCGACGAACCGACCGCCGGCGTCGACGTCAACCTGCGCCGCGAGATGTGGCAGCTGGTCGAGAAGCTGCGTGAAAGCGGCGTCACCATCATCCTCACCACCCACTATATCGAGGAGGCGGAAGAGATCGCCGACCGGGTGGGCGTCATCAACGGTGGCAAGCTGCTGCTGATCGAGGAAAAGGAGGCGCTGATGAAGAAGCTCGGCCGCAAGCAGCTCCGGCTCGAACTGTCCGAGCCGCTGAAGGTACTGCCGGAAAGCCTCGCTGCCTACAACCTGACGCTTTCCGAAGACGGCACGGCACTGATCCACGAATACCAGGGAGAGGAAGGGCAGGGCACGATTGCATCGCTGCTGTCGACGCTCGCCGCCCAGGACATTCATTTCCGCGATCTTTCCACGCGACAGAGCTCGCTTGAGGATATTTTCGTGGCACTGGTGGGAGAAGACGCATGAATTTCGAAGCGATCAAGTCGATCTATGTCTTCGAGATGGCCCGGCTGCGGCGCACGCTGCTGCAGAGCGTCATTTCGCCGGTCATCACCACCTCGCTCTATTTCATCGTCTTCGGCACCGCGATCGGTTCGCGCATCCAGACGGTCGAGGGCGTTTCCTACGGGTCGTTCATCACGCCCGGCCTGATCATGCTGACGTTGCTGACGCAATGCATCAGCAACGGCTCGATCGGCATCTATTTCCCGAAATTCACCGGCACGATCTACGAAATCCTGTCGGCGCCGGTGGCGATGACCGAGATCATCGTCGGTTATGTCGGCGCGGCGGCGACCAAGGGGCTGATCATCGGCCTGATCATCCTCGCTACCGCCTCGTTCTTCGTCGACATTCACATCGCCCATCCGATCATGATGGTGCTTTTCCTGGTGCTGACGGCGGTCACCTTCAGCATGTTCGGTTTCATCATCGGCATCTGGGCGAAGAATTTCGAGCAGCTCAACGTCATTCCGATGCTGGTCGTGCCGCCTTTGACATTCCTCGGCGGCAGCTTCTATTCGATCAACATGCTGCCGCCCTTCTGGCAGACGGTCAGCCATTTCAACCCGGTCCTTTATCTCGTCTCCGGCTTCCGCTGGAGTTTCTACGAGATCGCCGACGTCAACCCGATGGTGAGCCTCGGGATGATCACCCTCTTCCTGGTCATCTGCCTGTCGATCCTGGGCTGGATCTTCAAGACGGGTTATCGGCTGCGCAACTGACCGCAGCCGATAACGTTTTGAGGGTACGTTCAGCCTTGGCTGAGCTGGACCTGGCGTCCGCCGCGTGCGACCATCACCGACGCACCGAGAATGGCTGCGATGCCAAGGAAGGTCATGACGCCAAGCGGCCCTTGAGCGTCGATCAGCAGGCCGCCGAGTACGGCGCCGCTGGATATGGCGATCTGGAAGGTCGTCAGCAGCAGCGCGCCGGCGCTTTCCGCCTCGTCAGGGGCGGCCCGGGTGATGTAGCTCTGGATGCTGACCGGCAGCGCGCCGAAGGCAAAACCCCAGAGCGTGATGGCGACCGCCGCGGCCGTCGTCGAAGCCCCGAGGGAGACGAGGAGCACGGCGGAAACGGCGATCAGGCCGGAGGCGAAGACGACGCCGAGCGTCGAGCTGCGTTCGGTGATCATGCCACCGACGATATTGCCGAAGAAGCCGCCGGCGCCATAGGCGAGCAGGAGGAGCGAGACCATCTCGACGTTAAGCCGCGGAACGTCTTCCAGATAGGGGCGGATATAGGTGAAGCCCGCAAAATGGCCGGCGACGATGAGAAGGGTGGCGATCAGGCCGATGCGGATCTTCGGCCGCTTGAGGACTTCCGCCAGCGTGCCGAGACCGGCATGTCCGGCAGGCGGCAGCGAGGGTACGGTGACGAGCTGCGCGATGAGCGCCAGCACG
>NZ_JALBGW010000253.1:0-4543 GCF_023006485.1 Neorhizobium sp. BETTINA12A | reverse complement strand
AAACGTTGAGTTCATGTTCGGCTGCCAGCACCAGTGCCCTGCGGATAGGCTCGGCCGCATCGGGACGCTGCCAGCCGAGCGCCAGTCGCTCATGCAGGGGCTGCGGATCCGGCCACGGAGCAAGCGCCATGGCGACGGTCGAGAGCACGTCGGCTGCTTCGGCACGCAGGATGAAGGGTTTCCGCCGCAGCGCCGGCAGGTCGCTCATCACCCGGGCGGCAAGCCCGGCAAAGGCCGCAGCCATGCGGCTGGAGCCGTTCTGCCCTACCCTGCCTGCTGCGACGCGCACGCTTTCCGTATCCCAGAGAAGTGCGGCGACCTCTTCCAGCGTCGCATGTTCGCACAGTTCGACGGCATCGCGACCGCGATAGAAAAGCCGCTCGTTGGAAATCGTCGAGATTGTCGTCGGCAGGACCGGATCGCCCCAGCGGATCGCGTCCGCTGCCACCGCTGCCGACTGTCGCCGCCCCGCATGCCGTTCCGAGAGGCGCTTGACGTCGTCGGCCTGATAGAGGCTGCGGCGCGGATCGGCAGGATCCGGCTTGGCGCGGATGCGGCCGCGGCTGACATTGGCATAAAGCGTCTGCGGTTTGGTCCCGAGGCGGGAGAGCGCTTCTTCGGCGGTGATCCAGAGCATGTTCATATTGATCGATTGCATCAAGATTGACGTCAATAAGACTAGGTCGGATCATCATCTTCGTAAAGGAGAAACACTCATGAAAAACAACGGACTTGAAGATGTCATCGCCGCCGAGACCCGGCTTTCGGATGTGGACGGAGAAGCGGGACGCCTCGTCATTCGCGGCGTATCTCTCGACCTGCTTGTCGAGCGCGCGACCTATGAAGACGCCGCAGCGCTGCTCCTTGATGGCTTTCTGGAACATCCCGTCACCGCGGCCGATCTCAAGGCCCGCCTTGGCCAGGCCCGCGCCGAAGTTTTTGCGCATGTGCGCGCCGCAGATGCCGCGCTTCTGAACCTGCCACCTGTCGATGCCATGCGCGCCCTGATCGCGCGGCTGCCGGACGGAGAGGATTTCGAAACGACGCTTCGACTGCTCGCGGCCCCCGCCGTCTTCCTGCCGGCCGTGCTGAGGCTCCAGAAGGGGGAGACGCCGGTGGCGCCCACCGCGTCGCTCTCCCAGTCTGCCGATATCCTTGCAATGCTGTACGCCAGCCTGCCGACGCGTGAACAGGTCGCAGCGCTGGACGCCTATCTGGTGACGATCGCGGATCACGGTCTCAACGCCTCGACCTTCGCCTCACGCGTCGTCGCCTCGACCGGCGCCGGCCTCACGTCATCGGTGCTGGCTGCCATCAGCGCGCTCAAGGGTCCACTGCATGGCGGGGCGCCGGGACCGGTACTCGACATGCTGGACGCGATCGGCGGCGAGGACAATGCCAAGACCTGGCTCGGCCAGGCGCTCGATCGCGGCGAGCGTCTGATGGGCTTCGGCCACCGCATCTACCGCGTTCGCGATCCCCGCGCCGACGCACTGAAGGGCGCATTGCGGCCCTTGGTCACGACCGGACAGGTGGACCCCTACCGCATCCGGCTTGCCGAAGCCGTCGAGCAGGCGGCGCTCGCCATCCTCAGGGAGCGCAAGCCGGACCGGCCGCTCGACGTCAATGTCGAGTTTTACACGGCCCTGCTGCTCGATGCGCTGAAATTTCCGCGGGCTGCCTTCACCGGCGTCTTTGCGGTCGGCCGCATGGTCGGCTGGATCGCCCATGCCCGCGAACAGGCGCTGGAAGGCCGGCTGATCCGGCCTCGCTCGGTCTATGTCGGCCCCCTTCCCCAGGCGGCGTGACTCGCGATCACATCTGAATGGACATGCCGCCGTCGACGGTCAGCACATGGCCGTTGACGAAGGAGCCGGCGTCGCTTGCCAGAAACAATGCGGCGCCGGCGATCTCTTCGGGGCGACCCCACCGCTGCAGCGGCACGCGCTGGCGCATGAATGCGTTCATGTCGGAGTTTGCGGAAATTTCTGCATTGGTCTCGGTGGCGAACATGCCAGGCGCAATCGCGTTGCTGGTCACGCCGAACGGGCCGTATTCGGCCGCCAGGCTTCTGACCAGACCGGTCAGCCCCTGTTTGGCGATAGGATAGATAGCATCACCCGAACGGGCCATGTTGCCGATGATCGACGTGACCGAGATGAGGCGGCCATGGCCCTGAGCCTTCATGATATCAGCGGCCTTGCGGGACAAGGCGATTGCCGAGAGCAGGTCGGTCTGGATCAGGTTCAGGATCTCTGCATCGCTGAACGCCGCAAACGGGCGCCGGTCGCGGGCGCCGACATTGTTGATCAGGATATCCAGCCGGCCATGATCTGCGTGGAGTTTTGCGATCGCCTCGCGTCCGGCATCGAGATCTGCGACGTCGAAGGCCGCAGCGCTCGCCTTGCCGCCCTCACCCGTGATGAAGGCAACGGCCTGTTCAAGCATGTCGCCGGAGCGGCCGCTGAGCACGACATGCGCGCCGGCCTCAGCCAGCGCCTTGGCCATCTGCAGGCCAAGCCCTCGGCCGCTGCCGGTCACAAGCGCTACGCGTCCAACGAGGGAAAATCTGTCGAAAATGGCCATATCGCACCGCTGAAATGAAAAGAGCAATTCGGCCAGCATAGGGGATTTTGAGGCAATCTTGCTAGTGCGAAAACAGAAGTTCTCCGCCTGACGGCAAAAAGGCAGGATGCGAAACCCTGCCTTTCTGAATTTGCTCAGACGAGGCGGCTTTGTTCCAGGGCCGCTTCGATGAAGCTCGCAAACAGCGGATGCGGATCGAGCGGCCGGCTCTTCAGTTCCGGGTGATACTGCACGCCGATGAACCACGGATGGTCCGGATATTCGATCGTCTCCGGCAGCACGCCGTCCGGCGACATGCCCGAGAATACCAGGCCGCAGTTTTCCAGCCGGTCCTTGTAGTCGACATTCACCTCGTAACGGTGGCGATGACGCTCGGAAATATCGGTCGAGCCGTAGATTTCCGCGATCTTGGTGTCCTTCTTGAGCGCCGCCTTGTAGGCGCCGAGGCGCATCGTGCCGCCGAGGTCACCGGCCACTGAACGGATTTCGAGTTCGTTGCCTTTCACCCATTCGGTCATCAGGCCGACCACCGGCTCCTTGGAAGGACCGAATTCCGTCGACGATGCCTTCTCGATGCCGGCGAGATTGCGGGCGGCCTCGATGACGGCCATCTGCATGCCGAAGCAGATGCCGAAATACGGTACCTTGCGTTCGCGCGCGAAACGAGCCGCATGGATTTTGCCCTGCGAGCCCCGCTCGCCGAATCCGCCGGGTACCAGGATGCCGTGGACTTTCTCGAGCCAGGGCGCCGGATCTTCCTTCTCGAAGATCTCCGACTCGATCCACTCGAGGTTGACCTTGACGTGGTTGGCGATGCCGCCGTGATGCAGCGCCTCGATCAGCGACTTGTAGGCGTCCTTGAGGCCCGTATACTTGCCGACGATCGCGATCGTCACTTCGCCTTCCGGGGTGCGGATGCGGTTGCAGACCTCCTCCCAGGCGTCGAGGCGCGGCTTGGGGGCCGGTTCGATGCCGAAGGCGGCGAGCACCTCATTGTCGAGGCCTTCCTTGTGGTAGGCCATCGGCACGTCGTAGATATTGGCGACGTCGAGCGCCTGGATGACGGCGGACGGGCGGACATTACAGAACAGCGACAGCTTGCGGCGTTCGGGTTCCGGGATTTCCCGGTCGGCGCGCACCAGCAGGATGTCGGGGGCAATCCCCATCGCCTGCAGCTCTTTGACAGAGTGCTGGGTGGGCTTGGTTTTCAATTCGCCGGCCGCCGGAATGAACGGCATCAGGGTCAGGTGGAGATAGATCGCGGTGCCGCGCGGCAGGTCGTTGCCGAGCTGGCGGATCGCTTCCATGAACGGCATCGCCTCGATGTCGCCGACCGTGCCGCCGATCTCGCAGATGACGAAATCATAATCGTCATTGCCTTCGGTAACGAAATCCTTGA
This sequence comes from Neorhizobium sp. BETTINA12A, assembly GCF_023006485.1. Classification (NCBI taxonomy): domain Bacteria; kingdom Pseudomonadati; phylum Pseudomonadota; class Alphaproteobacteria; order Hyphomicrobiales; family Rhizobiaceae; genus Neorhizobium; species Neorhizobium sp. BETTINA12A. The sequence continues at coordinate 558 of NZ_JALBGW010000253.1, read as the reverse complement.
TCTCGTTGGTGACGTGCGGGATCACCTGGACGGTCGCGCCGAGATAGTCACCGCGGCGTTCCTTGTCGATGATGTTCTTGTAGATGCGGCCCGTGGTGATGTTGTCGGTCTTCGTCGCCGAGCGCCCCGTGAAGCGCTCGTAGTGACCGAGATCGAGGTCGGTTTCCGCCCCGTCGTCGGTGACAAAAACCTCGCCGTGTTGCGTCGGGCTCATCGTGCCCGGGTCGACGTTGAGATAAGGATCGAGCTTCCTCAGCCGAACCCGGTAACCTCGTGCTTGTAACAAAGCTCCGAGTGCCGCGGCCGCAATTCCTTTTCCGAGGGAAGAAACCACGCCGCCAGTTATGAATACATATCGCGCCATGGGATTCACCGGATACCTTTTCATTGGTGATTCCGCCAGCCCAAATCGTCTGCTTTATAAAAACGGCTGTGGAATCTTCACAAAATAAAACCGGCAGGCTTTTGGCCTGCCGGAGCTTGAAACGTGGACCGCGCCCTTATTGGCCGGTCGGAACGCCCGTCGGCGCAGCCGGGGCGGCAGGCGCGGAACCGGTC
>NZ_JALBGW010000252.1:0-4666 GCF_023006485.1 Neorhizobium sp. BETTINA12A | reverse complement strand
CGCCGAGCCGTTCGGAAAGTCGGTGGGCGGCGGCCATCAGGGCGTCGATCGTCGGTTTCTTGCGGGGGCCGGCGAGCTGTTTGTCGGAGCCGAGCACGGTCATGGTCGCGACGATCCGGCCGCTATAATCGAAGACCGGCGCGGCGATGGCGGCAAAGCTCGAATTGATGCTGTTGACCGTCATCGCATAACCCTGGTGGCGCACGGTCTCGATGATCTTCTGGATATCCTTGGTGCTGGTGACGCGCGGCGAGAGCGAGGCTGCGTCATCCGACGAATCCCGCTTGGCCGCAGCAATTTCGTCCTGCCGCACCGCCATGGTCTCGCTCTCGTCGAGATAGGTGAGGAAGACCTGGCCGGTCGCCGAGGTCAGGAGCGGCAGCACGTAGCCGAGGCGCACGGCAAGCGATCCCTGCCGCTCGCCATCCACCTTGGAAACGATACCCGGGCCGCGATCGCCCCAGAGCGAAAGATAGGTGGCGAAACCGGCGGTGCGCTGCAGCGCTGCGAGTTCTTCGCGGGCAAATTCCACCACGTCGAGCTGGCGGATGGCCGACAGGCCGAGCTGGATCGCGAAACGGCCAAGCCCGTAATGCCCGGTGACCGGATCCTGGAAGGCGACGCCTTCCTTGACGAAGCTGACGAGGTAGAGATGCGCCTTGCTGGGCGGCATGCCGGCGGCTGCTGCGATATCGCGCAGCGGCAGCGGGCCGTTCGCCGCCTCCATGGCGCGAATGACCTGGAAGCCGACCTCGATCGATTGAATGCGGCGCTGGGTCCATTCCTCCGGCGCCTTGGTCTTATCTGACGGCATCCTAAATCCCCTGTGTTCCCAGTTGATTATATTTATATTTGTAGCAGGTCGAGCCCGCTTTAAACGTAGTTTTCCACAGCCCGGACGGCGGCGGCCAGATCATTGGCATCGAGCATCCGCTCCTGGTTGACCAGGAATGGGCTTTTCGCGCAGGCTGCGCCAAGATTTTCGATCGCCGCATCGCCGATATCGGACATGCCGAGGTCGACAAGCCGGCGCGGCATGCCGATCTCGTCGTAGAAGCCAAACAGCGTTGTCAGTTCATCCTCCGGGCGGCCTTCGGCCACCGCCTGCACCAGCGTGCCATAGGCGGCGTGTTCGCCATGCAGCGACTGGTTTCGCACCGGCTCGATCGCCCCGAGTTCGGTTGCGACCGCATGGGCGATGGAAAGGCCGGTATTTTCGAACGCGACGGCGCTGAGCCAGAGGATGGCCTCGACGACGGCTTCGAGATCCGGCGTCACCTCACCGGTGCCGGCCACCCGCATGGCACCCGGCCCGTGTTCGAGCAGCATCCGGTAACAGACGTCGCCGAGCATCACGCCGGTCTTCAAAGGCCGCGTGCCCTGCTTTGAAAGGCCGGTGCCCTTCCAGGCGCCTTCCGTCTCGAATTTTGCGGTCAGCGCATCGCCGATACCGCCGAGCAGCAGCCGGGCAGGCGCCCTGGCGATAATGGTGGTGTCGACGATCACGAAGGCCGGGTTCTGGTCCATCTGCTCGACGGCGATCATCCGGTGATGGTCGTCGTAGATGACGATGCCGCGGGTCGAGGGCGCGTCGGTGGAAGCGACCGTCGGCACGCTGACGAAGGGCAGCCCTGTGCGGCGCGAAACACCCTTGGCGACGTCGAGCGTGCGTCCGCCGCCGATACCGACCACCACCTCGCCACCCTTGGCGCGCACGATCTCGGCCAGCCGATCCATTTCCCGATGGGTGACGTCTGCATCGAAGGGGACGATGATGGGTGAAATGTCCTGCCGATTCAGGGTCTCGGTGAGATCCGCCTCGATATGCGGAAGCACCATGGCGTCGCAAATCGCCACGACCGAACGGCCGAGCGTCGCCGCCTTTTCGCCAAGCTGGCTCAGGGCTCCCGGGCCTTGAATATAAAAGGCCGGCGCCCGGAATATGCGTGTCATGCCTCCCCCCGGAATGCTGCAACGCTGAATGCTATACAACATTATCAAAGGAAATGGGAGCTTGGCGAGGTCGTATTGACCTGGAAGTCGATTACGCAGGCGGCCTCAACCTCAAACGAGATCGGCGAGGTAGGTGTTTTCCGCCCGCGACCGGGCGTAGACCGCCGGATCGACCTCGGCGATGATCAGGGCTTCGCCCTCGGCGGGTGCTTCGGCAATCAGCTTGCCGTCGGGTGCTGCGATGCGCGACAGGCCGGCATAGGCGAATAGTTCGTCTGAACCAGAGTGGTTGATATAGGCGACAAACACCTGGTTCTCGAAGGCGCGGACCTGGATCATTTGCTCGGCGATGAACTGACCGGACCAGCCGGTCGGCAGCGCCGTCGGCACCACGACGAGATCGGCGCCGCCTTTCGCGAGCTGGCGGATGTTTTCCGGAAACTCGACATCGTAGCAGATCAGGAACCCGAGCCGGATGCCGCTGAGCGTCACCAGAACCTGGCGGCGGTCCTCCTGGGCGAACCATTTGCGCTCATAGAGGCCGTAGAGATTGCATTTGCGGTAGACCGCCGTCTGGCCCATGCCGTCGGTGAAGAAGGCGCTGTTGAAGGTGTTTTCGAACGTCTTTTCGGCAAAACCGGCGACGATCGCCAGGCCGTGTCGTTCGGCGATTTCCGAAAGCCTGGCGGTGACCGGTCCATGCGCGGGCGTGGCGAGATCGGGAAACAGGTCTGCCGCGCCATACCCGGTCAGCGCCAGCTCCGGAGCGATCAGGAGTTCGGCGCCTTCGGTCGCGGCCTCGTCTGCCGCCGCTTCGATCTTGGCGAGGTTCGCCTCGATGTCACCGACGACGGGCTGCATCTGGAAACCGGCGATCTTCATGGGCTCTTCCCTTTAGCGTTCGTCCGACATGGCGCCGAGCAGTTTCGGCAGGTCGCCGAAGCGGGCCACCAGACCGAAGACGACTGCGGCGATGACCAGGAACAGCACCGTCACCGCGGCCATGGTCGGCGTGTAGCCGTAGCGCAGCGCGTTGAAGATCTTGATCGGCAGGGTTTCCATGGTGAAGCCGACGGTCATGTAGGCAACGATATATTCGTTCAGCGACAGAACGAAGGCGAAGGCGTAACCCGAGACGAGATAGGGCAGGATCAGCGGCAGCACGACGGTGCGAAAGATCTTGCCGTCGTCGGCGCCCATGGTGGCGGCCGCTTCCACCAGCGAACGGTCGATCGCCGAAAAACCGAGCGACAGGGTCACCAGCGGCAGGGTGACGAAAAAGATGCCGTGGCTGATCACCGCCGTCCAGGCCTGGCCGTAGAAACCGGTGGTCGCCCAGAAGGTGAGGAGCCCAAGCGCGGTGATGACCGGCGGCAGGGTGAAGGGTGCGACACCCAAAAGCTGGAAGATGTTGGCCCAGGGGGCGACCCGCCGCCACAGGAACCAGGCAAGCGGCAGGGCGATCAGCAACGCCAGCAAAGCCGAGGAGGCGGCAAGCGTCAGCGAGGCGATCAGCGCATTGCGCCATTCGGCATTGGTAAAGATCTGGCCGTACCAGGAGAGCGAAAAACCCTGCGGCGGAAAGGCGAGCGTCTGGCGCGCGTTGATCGAGACGCCGGCAACGACGATCAGCGGCAGGGCCAGGAACAGGCCGACGGCGAAGAAGAACAGGCGGCGGAGTGCTGTCATTTCGCTTGCCTCTGCTTTCCGGCGTAAAGCGAGAGGCCCACCAGCGCCAGCGACACCAGCACGAGGAAAACGGCCATGGCGGCGGCAAACGGCATGTTCGACTGATAGACAGCCTGGTCGGTGATCAGCACCGACAGCGTCCACTGCTGCGGCCTTCCGAGCAGCTGCGGCAGCAGGTAGCAGCCGAGCGCGAAGATGAAGACCATGATCAGCGTTGCCAGAATGGTGTTGCGCAGCGCCGGCACCACGACGGTGAAGAAGGCCTTGACCGGCGAGGCGCCGAGCGTGCGGGCCGCTTCCGTCAGCGTCGGGTCGAGCCGTACCAGCGCCGGATAGAGGACGAGGACCGTATAGGGGAAGGCCTGATAGGTCATGGCGGTCATGACGGCGCCGAAACTCGGGGTCAGCGCCTGCGGTTGCGCCATCAACCCCAGCCAGACGAACAGGTTGGTGACGCCGGCGGTGCGCGAGAAGAGCGTCGACCAGGCAAAGCCGATCATCACTTCCGAGAGCGACAGGATGGACAAGAGCGCCACCAGCCAGACGACCTGGATTTTTCGCGCCGAGCGGGAGAGCAGATAGGTGAAGGGAATGCCGATGACGACGCAGGTTATCGCCACCGCGATCGCCAGGAACAGCGAGAAACCCAGAACCTTGCCGAAGAACAGGCTGAGGAAACGGGCGTAATTGTCGAACACGAAGGCGGGCGTATAAAAGCCGCCCTGTTCGCGCTGGAAAAAGGACACGGCGATCATCGTGGCGAACGGCACCACGAAGAATACGATCAGCATGCCCGCCGGGAAAAAGAGCGGTCCGTAGTCGGCAAGACGCTGCGGCTCATCGCGTCTCATCGGGCGAGCACCACGCTGGTGGCCGGATCGAGCCTGATGCCGACGCTCTGGCCGACTGAGACCTCCGGCCGGTTGCGCGGCGAAGACACCGCGATCACCTGGCTGCCGCCCGCCTCCACGAAGGTTTCGATGGCGCCGCCGAGATCGCGGATGAAGGTGACCGTGCCGGCGAT
>NZ_JALBGW010000251.1:0-4668 GCF_023006485.1 Neorhizobium sp. BETTINA12A | reverse complement strand
CGGATCGCCGGAGCCGCGGCTGCCGAAACGTCAAAGGTGCCGTCTGCCACGACCCGGCTGGAATTGGCGACGGCGCCGACGCCGGTAAGGGCGAGGCTGCTGCCGAAGTCGATCTGCGTCTCGCCTGAGTAGATGCTGTTTGCCTGCAGGTTGAAGACGCCGCCCCCGGTGACGGTCAGGCCGCCGACGCCGCTGAAGCCCGACGCCGCGTCAGTTCCTACGGCAAAGCCGCCGGTATGGATCGTCAGCCCGCCGGCGAGAAGGTTGAGCTCGGTGCCGGAAAATCCGTTGATGAAGGTCGGGTTGGCGGCCGTCGCGCGCAGAATGCCATCGTTGAAATTGGCCTGACTTGCACCGGGGCCGCCCCGAAGGGATAGGGTCTGTAACGTGCCGCCGCCGCTGATGTTGAGGGTGCCTGAGGACGGGGAAGGGGGACCGGCGCTACCGCCAAGAACGGTATTCGACCCTGTTGTAACCTGCCCGCCATTCTCAATATTGAGTGTCCCAGTACCGGAAAAGCCGACATAAAAAGTTGCGATTGGTACGTTCCACTGCGATCCAGAGCCGGTTACGGTGACAGTCCCAGTGCTTCCGGCTACAATCGCAAGCCGGGAGCTGCCGGTGCTGGTCAGACGGCTGCCGTTTTGAATCGTGAGCGCGCCAGACGCACCTACGGCTGCGCCCACGCTTATGGCGCCCACCGGGACGACCATGGGCCCGCCGACGCCGAGAACTGCGTCCGGCCGACTTGCGCCCACTGCGCCAATGTTGACAGTTTGACCGGGGATGGGAGCGATTCCACCCGACCAGTTGCTCGCATCCGTCCAGTCCGTGCTTGTCGCTCCAGTCCAAGCTGCGACCTGGGCTGAGGCCGGCGTTGCGAAGCTGAAGCCCAGAAGCAGCGCCGTCCCGCAGACGCCCGAAAGCAGCGCCGGTTTCCTGGTTCCGTGAAACCCACAGCCAGTCCGCATAACGTAACCCCCGTAAAATGCACTCAGAAATTGATTTCGGATAATTTGATCAAGATTCGTATCTGCTTGATAAGAAAAGACAAATGTTAAGAAAGTATTACTGCCCCCTCAAAAAAGGGGGGTCCTAAAGGGAGGCCGGCGCGTGGCGCCCGGCGCCGCAAGGCGCCCAGCCTGATCCACATGTATTTCCTGAACAGGAACGTTCTGAAGCGGCCTCTCCGGATTCTCAAGAATCTGACGAAGCTCCGACCGCTGTCGGCGGGGTACAGAAAGAAGTTTCTGGGCTTTCCGCCGGGAAGACGGAGCAGATATCGCGGCGTCCGATCCAGGCTCGGGATGCGCTGAGGAGCATAGCAAGGCTTCGGCGCGGCGATGCGGATTGCTGGGGAAAGCGCGGCGCATCGATGGTCACGGCGAAAGCGGCCGGACCTGACGACCGGCCGCTTCGGATTTCGTCGCGGTGATTAAACGGCGCCGCGGGTTTCCACGTAGATCGCGTAGACCGAATGGCTGCTCGCCATATAGAGGCGGTTCTTCTTCGGGCCGCCGAAGACAAGGTTCGGGCACCGCTCCGGAAGCTTGATAAAGCCGATCGCCTTGCCGGCCGGGTTGAATATCTTGACGCCGTTCAGATCCTCGGGCTTGGCGCCTGCAGCGCCGTTCGATCCCCAGCCGCACCAGAGATTGCCATCGACGTCGATCTTGAAGCCATCGAGACCGCCGTTGTCGTCGGCCGTCACCAATGCCGTCTTGTTCGAAAGCTTCACGCCGTCTGCACCGACATCGTAGCTCCAGATGATGCGGAAGGGCGATGCGCGGCCTTCAACGATGTAGAGCTTCTTTTCATCCGGCGAAAATGCAAGGCCGTTCGGGCCTTTGAGCTCATCGGTGACGAGGCCAAGCTTGCCGTCCGGCGAGATGCGATAGACCGAATGTGGCAGTTCCGCTGTTGCCTTGTCTCCTTCCCACTCGCCGGCAATGCCGAAGGGCGGATCAGTGAACCAGATGGAGCCGTCCGATTTGCAGACGATATCGTTCGGGGAGTTGAGCTTCTTGCCGTTGTAGTTGTCCGCGAGCACGGTGATCGATCCGTCATATTCGGTGCGGGTGACCCGGCGCGTCAGATGTTCGCAGGAAAGCAGCCGGCCCTGGCGGTCGCGGGCGTGGCCGTTGGCATAGTTGGCGTTGGCGTTGTAGACGCTCCAGCTCTCATTGGCTTCGTCATAGCGCATGACCCGATTGTTCGGAATGTCGCTGACGAGCAGATAGCGCCCGTCGCCGAACCAGACCGGGCCTTCCAGCCAGCGAGCGCCGGTTGCGACCTGTTCGAGCGAGCTGCTGGCGATGCGATATTTTGCAAAGCTCGGATCGAGGATTTGGATAGCCGGATCGGGGTAGATCGGGCTCGGCGTAAAGCCGATCGCTTGCGCGGATGCCATTTTCGGGAAGGTGGTTGCCAGGGCGGCCGCTGAAAGCGTCATGATGTTGCGGCGTGAAAAATTCACGTTGAAGTCCTTTGATTATGGATAGTTGATTTCATATCAATTTGCCGGGTTTGACGGGGAACCGAGACGATGGTCCGCCTCCAATTAAAGGCAGTCCATTGTGCGTCGCAACAAACAAGATTGCCTTCTGCAGCCTTTGGTTAAGCAGTGGTGAAAACCACCTGAAAGTCCGAATGTGCCTTTGATGCGCTGCGGCAAGAGTAAGATTTTATTATGAAAAAGCGCTTATGAAAAACGGAGGATCAAGTTCGATCACCATGCGCATGATGTGCACCGTCCGGCACGGCTCCGGCATTTCTCACTTTTCGATGCACTGTCGCTCTTTCAGCGTTTTTCGAGGTATCTGATGCTCAAGAATTTAAAGATCAAAACAAAATTTCTCATGGCGATTGCCATCCTCGCGGTCATTTCCCTTGCAGGCCTGATGTATGTCACCAGCAGGTTCAGCGCCGCCAACGAGGCTTATTCCGGCTTCCTGCAGAAGGAAAGTAACGCGGCGACCTTCGGACCCCGCGGCGCCGCCGGCATGTGGACCGCGACAACATGGCTGAGCCGCGCGCTGGCCCAGGACCCGGCAAGCGCAGCTTTCCAGGATCTTTCCGGCCGTTTTTCCAAGGAATTTGCTGGCGCCCGTGACCGGTTGACCCAGATCCCGGCGCTGGTGCCGAGCCGCAAGGCTGCGATCGACGAACTGCTTGCCGGTGCGGATGCGCTGAAGGCAGTCGGCGACGATCTTCTCAAGGCCCATACCGCAGGCGACCAGGAAAAGGTCCGCACCCTTTCCGCCAAGCTCGACCAGGCCATCGTCGATCTCTCGCCGAAATTCGGCGCCAATAACGGCGCCATGGCCGAAATTCTCAACAATGGCGCCAAGACGTTGAGCCAATCGGTCTCCAGCACGATCACCTATGCGATCTGCGGCATGCTTTTAGGCATCGCGATCGCCGCCGTTCTGTCCATGACCATCGCTCATAAGGGCATCACCGCGCCGATGGCCCGCCTGCGTGAGCGCATGGCTTCGCTGGCCGCCAGCCAGACGGAAGCTGCCATCGACGGCCTCGACCGCAAGGACGAAATCGGCGAGATGGCCAAGGCCGTCGCCATCTTCCGCGACAACGCTCTGGAGCGTGCTCGCCTGGAACGGGAAGCTGAAGACAATCGTGGCCTGTCGGAGCGCGACCGCATGGAGCGCGAAGCCCAGAAGACGCGCGAAGCCGCCGAGATCAAGTTTGCCGTCGACAACCTGGCAGAGGGCCTGAGCCATCTGTCCGATGGCAACGTCTCCTATCGCATCGAAAAGCAGTTCACCGCGACGTTGGACGGTGTCCGCAACGATTTCAACATCTCGGCCACAAAGCTGCAGACGGCCCTGGAGCAGGTGGCGGAGAATGCCCGCAGCATCCAGGCCGGTTCGGCGGAGATCAAGGCGGCCGCCGACGATCTGGCCAAGCGCACCGAGCAGCAGGCAGCTTCCGTCGAGGAAACCGCCGCAGCTCTCGAAGAGATCACCACTACCGTCAAGGACGCTACCAAACGCGCTCAGGAGGCCGGTGCGCTGGTTGCCCGCACCCGCAGCGGCGCCGAAAACTCCGGCGAGGTCGTCCAGCGTGCCGTCAAGGCGATGGAACAGATCGAGAAGTCCTCAGGCGAGATTTCCAACATCATTGGCGTCATCGACGATATCGCCTTCCAGACCAATCTTCTGGCACTCAACGCCGGCGTCGAAGCGGCCCGCGCGGGCGATGCAGGCAAGGGTTTTGCAGTCGTTGCCCAGGAAGTGCGCGAACTCGCCCAGCGTTCCGCCAAGGCCGCCAAGGAGATCAAGGCGCTGATCACGACGTCGAATGAACAGGTCAATGCCGGAGTGCAGCTGGTGGGTCAGACCGGACAGGCGCTGGTAACGATCGTTGCGGAAGTGCAGGAAATCAACCGGCACGTCAACGCAATCGTGGAGTCGGCCCAGGAACAGTCTTCGGGCCTTCAGCAGATCAACACGGCCGTCAACCAGATGGACCAGGATACCCAGAAGAATGCCGCGATGGTCGAGGAATCGACCGCTGCAAGCCACGGTCTCGCCCGGGATGCGGCATCGCTCAACGAACTGTTGGCCCAGTTCAAACTGCCCGGTCAGCGCCACGTTCCGCGTCCGGCCGATCGCCGCGACGCGCCGGCTGCCTCGCCGGCCCGCAATC
>NZ_JALBGW010000250.1:0-4720 GCF_023006485.1 Neorhizobium sp. BETTINA12A | reverse complement strand
CGGGCCTCGGCGACCTGGTGCTGACCGGCACCAGCCATCAGTCGCGCAACCTGCGTTTCGGCATCGCGCTCGGCAGAGGCGAGGGCACTCAGGCCGGCGGACCGCTGGTCGAAGGGGCGTTTGCGGCATCCGTCGCGGCGCGTCTTGGCGAGAAATTTTCGGTCGAACTGCCGGTCACCAACGCGGTGGCCGATATCATCGACGGCAAGCTCGATATCATGACGGCCATGGAACAACTGATGACCCGGCCGATCACCACCGAATAAGATCATTTCCCCAATAGGATCATGCAAGGAGAGACTGATGCTGTTTGCGTTTCTGTGCACCGACAAGCCCGGCCATCTGAACGTCCGGATGGAAACCCGCCCGACCCATCTGGATTATCTGAACAAGCTCAATGCAGAGGGCGTGCTGAAGTTCGCAGGCCCGTTCCTCGATGACGACGGCAAGCCGAACGGCAGCCTCGTGGTCGTCGAAGCCGCCGACATGGCCGCCGCTCGCCTGGTCGCCGAAGCCGATCCCTATTACCTGGCCGGCCTCTTCGAGAAGGTCGAAGTGAAGGCCTGGAACTGGGTCTTCAACAAGCCGGAGTGAGGCGACAGATGGCATATTGGCTTTACAAATCCGAACCGTCGGCCTGGTCCTGGGAACAGCAGAAGGCGGCGGGCGAAAAGGGCACCGAATGGACCGGCGTGCGAAACTACCTGGCGCGCAATAACATGCGGGCCATGAAGATCGGCGACAAGGGCTTCTTCTACCACTCGAATGACGGGCTGGAGATCGTCGGCATCGTCGAGGTCTGCGCCCTGTCGCATCCCGATTCCAGCGCCAAGGGCGATCCAAAGTGGGATTGCGTCGACATCCGCGCGGTGACCGACATACCGACGCCGGTGACGCTGAAGGATATCAAGGCGAACCCGAAGTTCGAGAAGATGTCGCTGGTGACGTCGATGCGGCTTTCGGTGCAGCCGGTGACCGACGAGGAATATTTCGAGATCTGCAAGCTCGGTGGTCTCGACAACCCGCCGCGTTAACCTAAAGTGGCGGTTGTGCGGAGTATTGGCTGCACGCCAAGCGATTTTAGGGGGCTTCAATGGGGTCGTTCAGCATTTGGCATTGGTTGATAGTCATTATTTGGTTGGTTGTGTTTGGTTGGCCAATCGCGAAAATTCTGAGGCGAATGGGCTTTTCAGGCTGGTGGACCGTCATCGCATTTGTTCCGCTGGTCAATATCATTGGCTTGTGGGTCGTTTCTGTCGCCCGTTGGCCCGTCATAGACAGGCAATAAGCGGAAAAATTGAAGACTGATCCCCGGACATTCATCCTTCAAAACACGGATATCGCCGCGCCGCCGCATGTGCCGGAAATCCGGCTGCATCTGGCGAGCGAGGCGCATGACCTCTGGCTGAAGACGGAAGAGGATCTGGAGGAAATCGGCCTGCCGCCGCCGTTCTGGGCTTTCGCCTGGGCGGGCGGGCAGGGGCTTGCGCGTTATATTCTCGATCGTCCGGATGTGGTTGCGGGCAAAGAGGTGCTGGATTTCGCCAGCGGCTCGGGCCTGGTGGCGATTGCCGCGCAGCTTTCCGGCGCCGCCGACGTGCTGGCGGCGGATATCGATCCCTGGGCTGCGAGCGCCACAGCGCTGAATGCCGCGGAGAACGGGGTGGTAATCCGCTCCACAGCCGACGACCAGATCGGCGAGGTGGTCGGGGCGGATGTCATCCTGGCTGGCGATGTCTTCTACGACCGGGATTTTGCGGCGGCCTTGATCCCATGGTTCATGCAGCTTGCGGATGAGGGGAAACTGGTCCTGATCGGCGATCCGGGCCGCAGCTATCTTCCGAACGACCGGCTCGAATCGCTGGCGGTCTACCAGGTGCCGGTCACCCGGGCGCTGGAAGACAGCGAAGTGAAGAAGACGACCGTTTGGCGGTTTGTTTAGCTTCGAGCAGATAATGCCGCGTCTCAGTTCCCGCCGCGGATGACGCAGACGCCGGCTTCATAAGAGCAGGCGTTTCCGAAACCGCGCAGGCCTGTGCCGACATCGATGATCTTGGCCCTGGGGGCAAGCACCACGCGACCTTCTTCTCCCTGCCAGTAGCCTTCCGAAAAGTAGCGTGAAAAATGAATGCCGAAGTCGGGGATCGGGGGGGCCTGCAGCGGTCCGCTGAAAATGCCGAGCCTGCGGACGAACGATGCCGTGCCGGTGTAGAAAACCCGGAAGCTTTCCACGTTGGGTGCGCCATCGCCCTGTTCGACCCAGTGATTGCCGCCAAGGCGGTAGACGCTGCTGTCGGCGCCGCGCCAGCCGTCGCGGGCATTGGCGGCGGATGCGAGCGACGCAAAAAGCGCCGCAGCGACCAGGACAGGCTTGATGCGATTCGCGATCATGGCGAAACTCCGGAGAACATGATTAACGAAACGTTACCATAAAACGGCTCGTCACGTCCCGGCGGCAACGAAATCTTTCGAAATTGTAGTTAATGTGACGGCCGGGTTTGAACCACGCCAGCCACGAGAAAGACACAATCGATTAAATTGAAAATCGGTTTGAATTGTTCTTGTCGTCCGACATCCGTGCGATTAAACCACGCCAATGATGCAATGCACATTTCTTCGGCACCGTGCATTGCTGGGCGCCCGCCCTTGATACCGCATACGACGCCGCGAGGTTCTGATGGCGAATGTGACAAATAACCGGCCTCTGTCGCCGCATCTGCAAATCTACAAGTTCATTCCCACCATGGCGATGTCGATCGTCCACCGCATTACCGGTGGCGCGCTCTACGTCGGCACGTTGCTGGTCGCCGCCTGGCTGATCGCGGCCGCATCCGGCGAGCAATATTTCAATCAGGTCAACTGGCTGTTCGGCTCGATCATCGGACAGATCGTGCTGTTCGGCTATACCTGGGCCCTTCTTCACCATCTGCTCGGCGGCCTGCGCCACATCATGTGGGACATCGGCTACGGTTTCGAGAAGGAATTCTCGACCATGCTGGCTAAGGCCAATCTCGTGGCTTCCATCGCGCTGACCGTTCTGGTCTGGGCGATCGTGCTCATCGTTCGCTGAGGAGATTGATCATGGATATGCGCACTCCTCTCGGAAAAGTCCGCGGCCTCGGCTCCGCCAAGAGCGGCACGGAGCATTTCTGGCGTGTCCGGACGACCGCGGTCGCACTCGTGCCGCTTCTCCTCTTCTACGTCGTCTTCCTGATCATCTATGCAGGCAAGCCTTATGCCGAAGTGGTCGGCGCACTGGCCAATCCCTTCGTCGCCACGATCAACGGGCTGACGGTCGTCGCCAGCATCATCCACATGCGTCTCGGCATGGAAGAGATCATCCAGGACTACATCCATTCCGAAGCCACGAAGATCGTTCTTCTGATCCTCAACGCCTTCTTTTCCCTCGCGGTGGGCGGCCTCTGTCTTTTCGCCGTCCTGAAAATCGCATTTGCAGGATAACCCCGTCATGGCATCCGTCACCCCCATCGCCCAGAACGGCAAGGCCTATACCTATGTCGACCATTCCTATGACGTGATCGTCGTCGGCGCCGGTGGTGCTGGCCTTCGCGCCACGCTCGGCATGGCTGAACAGGGTTTCAAGACCGCCTGCATCACCAAGGTCTTCCCGACCCGCTCTCACACCGTGGCCGCCCAGGGCGGCATCGCCGCCTCGCTGCAGAACATGACGCCGGATAGCTGGCAGTGGCACCTTTACGACACCGTCAAGGGCTCCGACTGGCTCGGCGACGTCGATGCCATGCAGTATATGGTCATGGAAGCGCCGAAGGCCGTCTACGAACTCGAGCATTATGGCGTGCCCTTCTCCCGTAACGAAGAAGGCAAGATCTACCAGCGGCCGTTCGGCGGCCACATGCAGAATTTCGGCGCCGGCCCGCCGGTGCAGCGCACCTGCGCCGCGGCAGACCGCACCGGCCACGCCATCCTGCACACGCTCTACGGCCAGTCGCTGAAGAACAACGCGGAATTCTTCATCGAATATTTCGCGCTCGACCTGATCATGTCGGACGACGGACGCTGCACCGGCGTCGTCGCGTGGAACCTCGATGACGGCACGATCCACCGCTTCGCCGCCAAGATGGTGGTGCTGGCGACCGGCGGTTACGGCCGCGCCTATTTCTCGGCGACATCAGCCCATACCTGCACCGGCGACGGCGGCGGCATGGTGGCTCGCGCCGGCCTGCCTTTGCAGGACATGGAATTCGTGCAGTTCCACCCGACCGGCATCTACGGCTCTGGCTGTCTGATCACCGAAGGCGCGCGCGGCGAAGGCGGTTACCTCGTCAATTCCGAGGGCGAGCGCTTTATGGAACGCTACGCACCTTCGGCGAAGGACCTCGCCTCGCGCGACGTCGTCTCGCGCTGCATGACGCTGGAAATCCGCGAAGGCCGCGGCGTCGGCAAGAACAAGGACCACATCTTCCTGCATCTCGACCATCTCGATCCGGCCGTTCTGCACGAGCGCCTGCCGGGCATTTCCGAGAGCGCCAAGATCTTTGCGGGCGTCGACGTGACGCGGGAGCCGATCCCGGTCCTGCCGACCGTGCATTACAACATGGGCGGCATCCCGACCAACTTCTACGGCGAGGTGCTCAATGCCGACAGCGCCAATCCGGAGCGTCTGCTGCCGGGCCTGATGGCCGTCGGCGAGGCGGGCTGCGCCTCGGTTCACGGCGCCAACCGCCTCGGCTCCAACTCG